>JAZQDF010000193.1:0-1810 GCA_045546635.1 Eubacteriales bacterium | reverse complement strand
ACTCTTAAGACCGATACCGTAGATGTAGGTAAGCGCGATTTCCACACGCTTGTTATTGGGAATATCAACACCAGCTATACGAGCCATTTCGATATATACTCCTTTGTTAATTTAATGTCTTGAAATTTGCAAAACCCGCTTATCAGCCCTGACGCTGCTTATGCTTGGGGTTCTCGCAGATTACCATAATCTTACCGTGTCTTTTGATAATCTTGCACTTTTCGCAAATTTTTTTGACGGAAGGCTTAACTTTCATTTTTAATACCTTTCCTTTCAGTAATATTACTTCTTTCTCCAGGTGATGCGGCCCTTGGAGATATCATAGGGAGATACCTCTACGGTTACGCTGTCACCTACGAGAATTCTGATAAAGTTTTGATGAAGCTTGCCCGAAAGACGTGCCGTAATAATATGGCCGTTGGGCAGTTTAACCTTGAAAAATGCATTAGGAAGTGCTTCCACAACCAGGCAATTTTCAAATTCAATCATATCGTTCTTTGACAAGAAGAATTCCTCCGTTAATCTAATCCTATTTCGGTAAGCAAAATCGGGTCGGATTCGGTTATGGCGATACTGTTTTCATAGTGGGCGGATAGCTTTCCGTCCGCAGTAACCACCGTCCAGCCGTCCCTTAGCACTTTAACGTTTTCCGTACCTGCGTTTACCATCGGCTCGATGGCAAGCGTCATACCGGGATACAGCCTTGCACCCCTGCCCGCTCTACCGTAGTTAGGTATCTCGGGTTCCTCGTGCAACTCGGCACCTACACCGTGACCGGTATAGGTCTTAACCACTGAGAAGCCATTTGAAATGACGAAATCTTCCACCGCGTGTCCAATGTCCCCGATGCGATTGCCGGCCTTACAGACCTTCAACGCCTCATAGAAGCTTTTCTCAGTGACAGAGATCAGCCTCAGAGCCTCATCGCTTACCTTGCCGACAGCAAACGTACGTGCACTGTCGCCATTATAGCCGCGGAAGCGAGCTCCGACATCGACCTTCACGATATCTCCCTCCTGAATAATAACCTTATTCGAGGGAATTCCGTGTATGACCTGCTCGTTGATGGAGATACACGCACTTCCGGGGAAGCCGTTGTATCCAAGGAACGTAGGGGTTGCACCGCATTTTTCAATGTAGGTGCGGATCTTAGTATCAAGCTCCTTTGTGGACATACCTGCACGAACCGACTCGCGGGCAACCATAAGTGCCTCGGCGGTGATCCTGCCTGCTATCCTCATAAGCTTAAGCTGTTCGGAATTTTTAATAATTATCATATTCCTAAAGCCTCTAAGGTACGTTTTGTGGTTTCCTCAACCGACTCGGCACCGTGTACGGTACAGAGAATGCCCTTACTTAAGTAATAGTCCTTAAGAGGCTCGGTAATGGAATGATATACCGTAAGACGAGAACGCACCACGTCGGGTGCATCGTCTGCACGGACGATAAGCTCGGCACCGCAGTTATCACACTCATCTCCCTTTGAAGAGGGGAGGTGAAGGATGTGATAGGTCTTACCGCAGCCGGAGCAAACGCGTCTGCCGGACATTCTGTCGATGATTTCATCATCGCTGACCTCAAGAGAGATCACGCGGTCCAACGTGACGCCCATATCGTCAAGTGCCTGTGCCTGGGGCACAGAGCGAGGGAATCCGTCAAGGATATAACCCTTGTCGCAGTCCGATTGGCTGAGGCGTTCTTTTACGATCCCGATAACTACGTCATCGGGAACAAGCTCGCCCGCTTCAATAAATTTTTTGGCTTCAAGTCCCATTTTAGTGCCGTTCTTGAGAGCGCTACGGATAATAGC
>JAZQDF010000192.1:0-3959 GCA_045546635.1 Eubacteriales bacterium | reverse complement strand
CGACTTCACGCCTTTATGGAAGGACTATTTAATTAGATAGAGCCAACGATGTAGGGAGCCATATCAGCTCTCTCCTGCTCAAGTCTTGCAGCCTCTGCAGCAGCCTCAGCCTCTCTCTCAGCTCTCTCTGCCTCTCTCTGTGCCTTCTCAGCAGCACGAGCCTCTGCAGCAGCAGCTCTCTGCTCAGCCTCAAGGAGAGCACGGATAGAAAGTGCAAGTCTTCTGTTCTCGTTATCGATCTCGATGATCTTAACGTCAACAACGTCGCCTACCTTAAGAACGTCAGCGGGGGAGCTGATTCTTTCGGTGGAGATGCGGGAGATGTGAATAAGACCGTCAACATCCTCATATACCTCAGCGAAAGCACCGAAGGGCATAATAGAAACGATCTTGGCAGATACTACGTCGCCAACCTTATACTCCTGGGTGAACTTGAACCAAGCGTCCATATCCTGAGTCTTGTAGCCAAGAGAGATTCTTCTCTTCTCAACGTCAAGCTCCTTGATATAAACCTTGAGCTCCTGACCAACAGAAACGACCTGAGAAGGATGCTTGATCTTCTTCCAGGAGAGCTCGGAGTTGTGAACCATACCGTCCACGCCGCCGATATCAACGAATGCACCGTAGTTAGTAAGATTCTTAACTACGCCAACGTACTCGGCACCAACCTCGAGAGTAGCCCAGATAGCATCCTCGCGTGCCTTCTTTTCCTCAGCAAGAATCACCTTGATAGAGCCGAGAGCCTTCTTCTTTGCTACGTCGAACTCGATGATACGGATTCTCTGAGTGGTTCCTGCAAGAACAGAGAGATCACCGCCTCTTGCGATGCCTGTCTGAGATGCGGGAATAAATACGGTGTTGCCGAGATAGGAAAGAAGAACGCCACCCTTGGTGACAGAAACGATCTTACCCTCGATAACAGTACCGTTCTCGTGTGCTTCCTTAAGCACAACCCAGCTGTTGTCAGCGTCAACTCTCTTCTTAGAAACGGTTGCGATACCCTTGCCGTCCTCGACTCTGATTACGAAAACGTCAACCTGATCGCCGATCTTGAACATTTCGTGAAGCTTTACGTCAGGATCATCAGTAATCTGCTCTCTGGTGAGCACGCCGGTGAACTTAGCACCAAGATCAAGCTTGATCTCGTTCTCGCCGATGGTGAATACGGTACCGGTAACTGTTTCTCCTGTATGTAAAGTTTTGAGTGAGCCTTCCAACATTTGACTAAAGTTTTCCATTGCTTTAAAAACCTCCATTATTATACCGTCGGGCGTGGAAGCACCCGCGGTTATTCCTGCGTTTTTCACGCTGTCAGGAAAATCAGCTGTTAATTCCTCCGCCGTCTCAATCCATAAAACTTTGGGGCAGACCTCACTGCACAGGCTGTAAAGCTTGTGAGTATTGGAGCTGTCCCTTCCGCCTATGACAATCATAACGTCGGACCGTTTGGCAATATCAATTGCCTCATACTGACGATTTTCAGTGACATTACATATTGTATCAAAAAAAATCGCGTTTGTATATAGTTTTTTTAAATTTTTTTTAATTTGTATAAATTGCAACAAATTTGCTGTCGTTTGAGCACATAATATGGGCGTTTTGCCTTGAAAATCAATGATCTGAAGCTCTTCCGGAGAAGAAAAAATGCATTTTTCACCAATTGCATAGCTGATGTTCGCTACAGATTCGGGATGAGTCGGAGATCCGAATAAGAGAAAATAGGTTTTCTCATTGGTGTTTTCCTCGGCAATTTTGTGAATACGCTTCACCGACGGACAGGTCATATCTACTACTCTGAGATTAGGAAACCTCTCCTTAAGCACATCGAGCCGACCGTTTTCATCTTTAGAAATGCCGTGGGTTCTTATCACTAAAGTGACGGGCAAGCCCTCAGCAGAAATCAGCTTATCCTCAAGGGCATCAAGACTTATGGAATAAACACCGAGAGCCTCAAGAGAGCTGACGTAAACGCCGTTGTGGATCAGAGGACCAAGGGTGTAAATGCTCTCGCCGCTGCATCTAGTTGAAATCAAGGAATTCACCGTATCGTCGGCTCTGCGAACACCGGGACAAAAGCCCGCGTTTTTTGAAAGAATGATCTCCAAGTTACCTTTTCCTCTTTTTGCCTATTTTATCCTTTGCGGGATCGTAGTCGGGAAGGGATGCAAGCTCCGTACCCATTCTGACGACCTCGTCGAAGACTGTTTTCGTTGCGGCAGCATACTCGTCGCGTCCGCCCTCCATAAATCCGAGAGAGGCGTATTCGATAGGCTTTCCGAAGATGATCTCGGTACGCTTGAACAGACCGTATTTTCCGCCCTTGATGTTAATGCAGACGGGAACGACATTACATTTTGCGTGATAGGCAATAAGGCCTGCACCGTGCTTTACCGGAGTGGATGCAATATTAACTCCGGGACATCTGTGTCCCTGTGGGAAGAGCACTACAGTCCTGCCGTTTTCTATAGCTGCAATAGCCGTCTTGATAGCACCTACATCGGCTCCGCCACGGTCGATTTTAACCGCTCCAAGCGATTTTACAAGCCATCCAAGAAGGGGAACCTCAAAAAGCTCCTTCTTTGCAATACAGGTGATCTGTCGGGGAGATACCGCACCTATTGAAATTACGTCAATAGCAGCTATGTGGTTGGGGCAGAGAAGCACGCCGCCCTCGCGAGGTATATTCTCCTTACCCTTAACCCGAACGCCGAAAATCAGGCGGTAAATAGGCCCTGCAATAGCTTTAAGCACCTGGTAGAGGGTTGTTGTATCCTTAGTACGCTTGCGGACTATAGAGAGGATCCTGTTGACCGTCTCGGCCTCGGTAAGCTTCGAATTGTCTACAAGAACGGCATCCTTCGCCTGAACGCAGGGAGCAATTGCTCTCGTAGAGTCGTTTTTGTCACGCTCTACCATCTCGGAATAGACCTGCTCGTAGGTAACGTCGCTGCCCTTGGCACGAAGCTCCTTGAAGCGTCTCTGGGCTCTTGCCTTCGCCGATGCGGTAAGAAAAATTTTGACCTCGGCGTCGGGAATTATAACGGTACCTATGTCACGACCGTCCATAACGACGCTGTTTTTCTTAGCGGTATTACGCTGGATCTCAAGAAGAAGCTCACGAACGGCGGGAATGGCACTTACAGCAGAGGCTGCCATAGATGCCTCTGGTGTGCGGATCTCGTCACCGCGGTCGCGTCCGTTAAGCAGAATGAACTGTTTTCCGTTCTCAAACCTCATCTCGATTGAAAGCTCGGGAAGGGCGTTGGTTACCGATTCAGCATCCTTGGGATCAATGCCCGAATCAAGCATATACAGACCGATGTTGCGGTAGAGGGCACCCGTATCAACGTAGATGATGCCGAGAGCCTTGGACACCGCCTTGGCAACGCTGGATTTGCCTGCACCGCCTGGGCCGTCAATTGCAATTCTTATCATAAAAATCTCCTGTTGAGTTGTTTTATTAATAGGCTTCTGCCGCGGATTTTCCTGCTAAATATCCTGTTGAGAATGCGATCTGCAGGTTGTACCCACCCGTATAGGCATCTACGTCAATAACCTCGCCCGCAAAAAAAAGAGCGGGCGAAAGCTTTGACTCCATAGTCTTGGGGCTGATCTCCTTGACGTCAACGCCACCCGAGGTTACGATAGCCTCTTCGATCGGACGAAGGCCGTCAAGTGGGATTCTGAAGCATTTCAGGGTGTCAAGAAGAGTACGACGCTCCTCCTTGGTTATAGAATTAACCTTCTTCCGTCCGTCAATACCCGAAAGATCGACAAACGGCTGTATCATCTTGGAGGGCAGAAGCTCGCCCAGGGCGTTAATAAGATCCTTGTTGGATTTTCTCTGAAAATCAGAGAGAAGCCTGCGGTCAAGAGTCTGATCGTCAAGTGCGGGCTTGAGGTCGATGCACAGCATAAGACGGGAAATATAAGTCGGAGGCCAAGCGGTCTTAGGAAGA
>JAZQDF010000191.1:0-6070 GCA_045546635.1 Eubacteriales bacterium | reverse complement strand
CCTATCTCCACAAGCTCGCTCTCGTTATTGGCAAAGCCGCCGCCCGTACCGCCAAGGGTAAAGGCAGGACGAAGCACGACGGGATAGCCGATACGCTCGGCAGCCGCCTTTGCCTCCTCAAGATTATAGGTAATCTCGGAGGGGATGGTAGGCTCGCCGATAGACTGGCAAAGCTCCTTGAACAGCTCTCTGTCCTCCGCCCTCTCAATAGACTCCGAGCTGGTGCCGAGAAGCTCTACGCGGCACTCCTTCAGAATGCCCTTCTTCTCAAGCTGGATAGCAAGGTTAAGGCCGGTCTGACCGCCGATACCGGGGAGGATGGCATCAGGACGCTCGTATCTCAATATCTTCGCAATATATTCAAGTGTAAGAGGCTCCATATACACCTTGTCCGCAATAGCGGTATCGGTCATAATGGTAGCAGGGTTGGAGTTAACGAGAACCACCTCGTAGCCCTCCTCCTTAAGTGCAAGGCAGGCCTGGGTGCCTGCATAATCAAACTCTGCCGCCTGACCGATAACGATGGGGCCGGAGCCGATTATCATAATTCTCTTTATATCTGTTCTCTTTGCCATTTTATTTTTCCTCCGCGTCTTCTGAAATCAATTCTGTATAAACGACCCTTCCCTGATATACGGTCAAAAGGCACTTACCGTACACCTCCTGCCCCTCAAAGGGAGTCGCCTTACCCATCGACAGAAAGTCATCGGGATCTATCTTGTATTTTTCATCAAGCTTGAACACCGTAAAGCCTACGTCGGTCTGTATACCGAAACGCTCTCTCGGTCGGACGGACATAAGCTCTACAAGTCTTTCAAGACTTATTATACCCTTTTTAACAAGGCCGGTATACATAAGAGGAAAGGCGGTCTCAATGCCCACCACACCCATCGCACTGCCCGCAAGACCGCGGGACTTTTCCTCAGCCGAGTGGGGTGCGTGGTCGGTAGCGATCATATCTATTGTGCCGTCAAGAATTCCCCGAAGTATTGCCTCTCTGTCCTCGGGTGAGCGTAATGGCGGGTTCATTTTAAAGCGGCCGTCCTCCTGAAGATAAGAATCATCGAGGAGAATATAATGCGGCCCCGTTTCGCAGGTGACGTCGAGCCCCGCTGCCTTCGCCCGACGGATTATCTCAACGCTCTCCTTGGTGGAGATATGGCATACGTGGTAGGAGCATCCGCTCTCTCTTACCAGCTCCATATCACGCTGTATCGGGCCCCATTCGCTCTCCGAGCAGATGCCCGCGTGACCGTGAGCCTGTGCATACTCGCCATCGTGAATATAGCCGCCCCGAAGCAGCGAATTATCCTCGCAATGTGCAACTATTATCTTGTCAAGTCCATCCGCCAGCCTCATCGCCCGAAGCATCATATCGGCGTTCTGCACGCCTCGGCCGTCATCCGAGAAGCCGCATACGTCGGCCGCCATAGCCTCCATATCAGCAAGGATCTCGCCCCTCTCTCCCCTCGTAATGGTGCCGTAGGGAAATACGGGTATGACCGCATCCCGATCGATTATGTCAAGCTGGATATTGAGATTTTCGCGGCTGTCGGGGGTGGGATCAAGGTTAGGCATAGAGCATACCGCGGTATAACCGCCCCTTGCCGCCGCCCGCGTGCCGCTGGCTATAGTTTCCTTATAAGAAAAGCCCGGCTCTCTGAGATGAACGTGAACATCACAAAGACCGGGCAATATAGCAACATTATCAAAAACAACAGAAGAGTCAAAAGCAGATACGTCACCGTCAAAAGCAGAAAGAGACGTACCGTCAAAACGTACATTAAGCTTCTTCATACCGCCGTCAGTATAAACCAGAGCATCGCGGAAAATAGCCATCATAATACATTTCTCCCCCTTATTATATTTATCTTTTGTATTATATCATAGTATTAAATTAATGTCAAGTGCCGAAAGCAGAAAAACATTTTCCAATACGATACTTTTCCTTGTGCAATCTGCACGAAACTATGCTTTTATCCAAGCGTCGCGGCCAATACCGCGAAAATGTTGATATGTGGAAATCTTACACGCGGTGGAATGCGGAAAGAATAGTGCAGTCCCCCTCCCACGCCGCACAAGACAGATGAATGTGCAAGGAAGAGTACCTCCACGCCTGCCCGAAAACTGCTGTAGAGGACGGATAAGAAGAGGGAAAGAGTATGCAACGTAAGGTGCAGCATTGATCCAAGCACAACGGAGGTACACACGAATCTCAGATATTTCAATGCCTCCGAGGCTTTTTTGACACCCTAAGATAAGATAAGTTAATATAATATAAGATAAGATAATATAAGATAAGCTAAGATAAGTCAAGATAAGCCAAGATAAGCTTCAACTACCAAAAAAACTTACGTACATTCATACAAAAAGCCCTTCGGGCAAATAGCTTCGCTAAAGTATTTTCGGGATAACAAATTCAAAAAAAGAGAGGCACACACAATGGAATGCCTCTCTGAAAAATTATTCTGTTCTGAGTGCCACAACGGGATCCTTATTCGCCGCACTCTTGGCAGGAGCGAGTCCCGAGATAAGAGTGAGAATGATGCTGAGGCAAACGAGGAATATTGCGTTGGATGCGGGCAGGGCCGCAATGTTTGCAAAGCCGATAAGCGGATAGAGTATCAAGTTTACGATAGCCGATATGAGATAGGTCGCACCGATACCGATAAGTCCTGCCAGAAGGCCTATAATAGCCGTCTCTGCAATAAAGAGGTTGGATACGTCACGCTTACGTCCGCCGAGCGAACGGATAACACCGATCTCCTTTATTCGCTCAACCACCGATACGTAGGTAATAATTCCGATCATAACCGTGGATACCACCAGCGAAATGGAGGTAAAGGCAATAAGAGCGTAGGAGATAATGTCGATCATAGTGTTGAGCATATTAACGATAAGCTCCAGCGTGTCGGTATAGGTGATCTCACGCCTCTCGTCTCCACTTATCTCAACGCCGTTTACCGTAAGGGTGGCGTCATTATCATTCCAGGCATCAAGATACTGGGTGACAAGGTTCTTATCGTCAAAGGATATGGGATATATGCTGACCGAGGAGGCAAGGTCGTTGCCGCCCAGATTTCTCGCGATGGACGAGCGGGTGCTGTAGGAGAATACGTTTTCCGCCGTTTTGCTCATCCTCTCGCCGACGATCTCACCGCCCACGATAGAGTCGTAGGGAAGGTAATCAAAATCGTAGGTGAAGCTGAGAAGCACGTCGTCGGCCTTCTCCTCATCACCGATAAGGAAGTCAACGAAGGAGGAGTCGGCATTCTCGCTGAGAATATGCTCGGTCAGAGCCTCGGTATAATAGATGCCCGAGGAGAGCACGCCGTAGGAGATATTTTCGTTGGGAGTAAGGATTCCCACCACGCGAAGAGGCATTCCGTCACCGCTCGCTTCATCCATCTCACCCTTATAAACGGGTGCGGTAGTGGTCGTGGTGCCTGTGATAGGATGGGTTATAGTAACCTCGGTTGTACCGAAGACCGTGTCGGTGGGATACCAGGTAAAGCTCTTACCCAGAAGCTCGTCGTAGGTAAAATATTCGCGGTAGAGTGCCTCGTTATATACGGGGTTGCCCGCCTCATCCTTGTCGGCCGACTTATGAATGACCTCAAGCAGCTCTGCCTCGGTGTAATAACCAAGCTTGGCAAGGAGAATATCGCTCAGCTCGTCGTTTGCATTAAGGACCAGCATAATCTCATCCTTCTCGTCAGCAAGCTCGCCCGCGACTATCTCGTACTGAGTCATAATATAATCGGAATTATTGGGAGCCTGGGAGAAATTGGGAGCAAGGCGGTCTACCATCGAGGCAAGATCGGAGTATTCGGTATCCGACAGCACCGCCTTATAGATATCCACCACCTGCTTCAGCGACATATGTCTTGGCTGGGAGGATGAGGTCTCATAGAAGCTTGTAAAGACCGTTCTGTTAAGGTCAAGGCCGTAGCTGAAGACGAGGGCATTATAATACTCGCTCGGCATAGCCTTCACGTACTCGATATATTCTCTCGTAATATCGTTCTCCACCAGCATCGTGTCAAAGGTGTCGCTGGTCTTGATAAGATGCTCGATTATTGAGCTGATGTAAACGCTGTTCGGGTGCTTTATGATCTCCAGCTTATCCTCCACGTCCATCATATTGGTTATGGCACCGAGGTCGAAGGCATTCTGCGTTATGGTGATCGGATTACCCGACAGCATATCGTCCTGCATTGAGGCGATATAGCCCTTGATGCCCGCAGAGAAGGCGAGGACGAGAGCGATACCGATTATACCGATAGAGCCCGCAAAGCCGACCATAGCCGTCCTGCCCTTCTTGGAGATGAGGTTACGTGCCGAGAGGCGGAAGGCGGTGAATACCGACATTTTTGCCTTTTCCTTCTGCTTCTTGCCCTTTTTCTCGGGTGCGTTGTCACGATTTTCGGTCTCCGCGGCGGTAAGGTCGGAGTATTCCTCCTCGCTTACGGGGTTAGAGTCCTCGATAACATTACCGTCAAGCAGGCGTACTATTCTGGTTGAATACTGCTCGGCAAGCTCGGGGTTATGGGTGACCATAATTACAAGTCGCTCGCCCGCGATCTCACGGATAAGCTCCATAATCTGCACGCTGGTGACGGTGTCAAGAGCACCCGTAGGCTCGTCGGCAAGAAGTATCTCAGGCTCGTTTACCAACGCCCTGGCAATAGCGACACGCTGACACTGACCGCCCGAGAGCTGATTAGGTCTCTTATAATACTGGTCGGACAGGCCTACCTTATCAAGAGCCGCCTTGGCACGTCTTACCCTCTCCTCCTTATCAATGCCCGCAATGGTAAGAGCAAGCTCCACGTTGCCAAGCACCGTCTGGTGAGGGATAAGGTTATAGCTCTGGAAGATGAAGCCCACGCGGTGATTACGGTAGACGTCCCAGTCTCTGTCGCGGTAGAGCTTCGTGCTGATACCGTTGATTACCAGGTCACCCGAGGTGTAGCGGTCAAGTCCGCCTACAATATTAAGCAAGGTGGTCTTGCCACAGCCCGAGGGGCCGAGGATGGACACAAACTCTCTGTCACGGAAGACGATGTCCACACCGCGAAGGGCGTTTACCGTCTCGGATGAGGTGACGTAGTCCTTTTTGATATTACGTAATTCAAGCATATATTTTTTCCTTTATTTAAAATTCAGAATAATTATACTGCGAGAGTGTGAATAAATAACGAATAAATACAAAATTTTTTAATAATTATTCTACCTTTATCTGTCTTACCCATATTCCGCGGTTAACGAGGATGAGTCCCGGGATAAGCTTCAAATTCTCCACCACCAGAACTATGGGCAGGAAGTAATAGAAGGACAGATCGGTAAGATAGGCAATGGAAAATACGACCGGCATAACGATAACCCAGGCGTAGGCACTGTCGAACAGCATCGTGATGAACACACGCCCGCCCGAGCGGATGGTGTAATAGGTCGAGGTCGCCAGAGCCGCCGCAGGCATCGTAAAGCCGAAGCATATCATAATGTAGCTCGAAAGGCGTCTGACCGAATCGGTGGTGTTGTAAAGAAGAGGGAACACACCGGAGAGGGCAAACTGAATACACATCATTATTCCGCCCATAAAGACGGCAAAGCCCAGCAGCTTTTTATCGGTCTCCTTCGCCTCCTCAAGCTTGCCTGCACCGAGCAGATTGCCCACGATTATGGCAATTGACGAGCTTAAGGCGAAATAGGTCACGCTGAGCAGATTCTGCAGAGTGAAGGAAATGTTCATAGCCGCAACAACGTCAAGACCGCGTGTGGAATAGCATTGATTCGACACGGTTACGGACAGCGACCAGAGAAGCTCGTTCAGGAGAACGGGCGTACCCTTGATAAGCACCTGACGGACGAGAGCCGACGGAATACGGAAATTCTTGAACAGACCAACGGCAAAGGCACATTTTACCTTATGCCTGTGCGTCCAGATTATGAGTATAAAAAGCTCGGTAAATCTGGAAATAACGGTTGCAATAGCCGCACCCCTCACTCCGAGAGCGGGCAGCCCCAGCAAACCGAAGATAAGCAGGGCGTTAAAGACCAGGTTGGT
>JAZQDF010000190.1:0-1786 GCA_045546635.1 Eubacteriales bacterium | reverse complement strand
TCCCCTGCTATGCCAAGCCCCGCCGAAAGTGCGGCGTGACGCTCGTCGATAGGACTGTGGTCACCGTAGCCCTTTATTTTCGCATCGGGACGGTAGGACTTAAGAAGCTCTGTGAGGCCTGCGTTGATCTCGGAAATTATCAGGTGATAGTCAAGTGACGCCGCATATCGAGAGAGGTTTACCGTCTCGCCCGAATAGTATGGCAGAAGGTAAATAATCACGCTCCTCGGCACAAATCCCTGTCGGTCGGTAAGGCCGCGGTTGATCTCGCGGCAGTCGGCATAGGAGAGCGTAGCATAGTATTCTATATTATGAGATAAAAAATAGCTCTTTATAGCATTCTGCATTTTTTTCACCTCCCGTTTTCTTATTCTCTTATTATACATCAGCTTTTTTTAAATTTCAAGATATTTTATGTAAGTATTTAAAAATAATGATATAACTTGACTTTACATAAAAATAATGATATAATATGCTGAGTAAAAATTTGGCTGAGGTAATAATTATGAATATATTTCGCGACGGTCTTATGCTGCGACTGATGGGTGAGATGAATATTGCGGTCGGTACGGCAGAATTCTATCTTTTGCTGGTCGGCTTTATTCTGCTGTCTGTTATAGCCTCCTACCTTCTCGGAAGTCTGAGCTCGGCTATAATCGTATCGGGTGCTCTTTACAAGGAGGATATCCGAACCCACGGAAGCGGTAATGCAGGTCTTACCAATATGCTTCGCACCTACGGAAAGGGTGCGGCGGCTCTTACCCTGGCGGGCGATATGCTGAAGACCGCACTTGCCATACTCATAACCGCCCTGCTCTTCGGCTTCTCATACAAGGGCGGCATCAGTATGAGCGGCGTGTGCTATCTCTCCGGACTCTGTGCGGTGCTGGGCCACGTATTTCCCGTATTCTACGGCTTCAAGGGCGGAAAGGGTGTGCTGGTGACGGCAACGATGGCTATTATTCTCTGCCCTGCCGTATTCGGAATTCTTATTACGCTGTTTATTATCATCGTAGCAATTTCGGGCTACGTATCTCTCGGATCTATTATCGTGGCGTCTCTCTTCCCCTTCGCAGTATGCATCAACTCCTACCTTTCGGGCGGAGAGATACCTCTTCTTACCGCAATATGCACGCTGTTCCTCGGCGGATTTGTAGTATGGTGTCACAGAGCCAATATCGGAAGGCTGAGGAGTGGAACCGAAAAGAAGATATCCATCGGCAAAAAGGAAAAGAAATGATGAATGAAACCGACCTTCTGACTCTGATAGAGTCCGCCTTCAGAAAAGAGGCACTTAAGAAGCTGATATTCTCACGCCCAAAGAATAGCGAGATCGCGAAGATATCCTGCCGTCTTGTTGCCCATAGAGGCAGACGGGTGCTGGCAATGGAGCTTTCGCTGCCCGGAAATACGGTATCACACAAGAATATCCCGGAGAGCGAGCTTCGGTCCGAGCTCGTCCCCCTTATAGACGGCTACCGCCAGGTAAATCTTATCACCACCCTGGGCGAGAGCGAGATGAAATGCTCGAAGTCGGGAAAGGTCACTATAATCGGTGGCGAAAATCTGCGACGTCGACTGGAGGGTGAGGCTCCTGCCTTCGAGAGTGCCATTGAGTCTATTGACAGGCAGAAAAATTACATTTTATCGGGTGATGAGCTGTTTCTCAAGAGGCTCGGCATAAGCTCCTCCGACGGACGTGTTCACGACAAAAAGCAGGGCAAGTTCAGACAAAGTCGGAGGCCAAGCGGTCTTAGGAAGACAATGACTAGACCCAACTCCTTGG
>JAZQDF010000189.1:0-2942 GCA_045546635.1 Eubacteriales bacterium | reverse complement strand
TGGCTACGATCCGACTTGCGGAGTTACCAAACATCCAAACGAAGAATAACGCAATAGATTTACATAATAAATGCTTTACAAGAAAGGACAAGCTATGAGAACACAGGTTTTTATCAGCTACAGACGTAACGGCGGACTTGCCGTTGCAGAGGACATATATAATCACCTTAGCGAAAGCTATGAGGTGTTCTTTGATATGAAGTCGCTAAGAAACGGAAGATTTGACCTGAATATTGAGGAGGCCATTGGCAGATGCACGGATTTTATTCTGATTCTGTCGAATCAGATTTTCTCAAGATTTGAGGACGAGGGGGACTGGATCTCCCGCGAGCTTGAGCTGGCACTTAAGGGCTCGAAAAATATCATCCCTGTTTTTCTTGATGATTTTGTCCAGCCCGTCACCGATAACGAAAGAATCAAAACCGTTTTGCACTATAACGGTATTAAGTATTCGGACGAGATGTTCTACGACAGGCTTGCGGGCTTTATGTTGAGCAACGAAAAACGTGTTTTGAATATTGAGTGCGACGGCGAGGGATATAAGCTTGCCGACTCTGCAATCGACGTGTTGAAGGAGATTTACAGAAGAACGAGGCAAACCAAGGAATACGGTGTTCGTATTGTTTTGGACTATCCCGACCTTGACACCGCCGCAGACAAGCTGGTTCCCGAAACCACCGACGGCCCACGCCATATTGCCGTGATGAACAAGAAAATTCATCTTGGCTGCACTCAGGCACGCCGACGCGACGTTTTAGAGCAGGCCATCGAATTTATGATCGGCGACACCGCTAACGTTGAGCACGGCTCCCTTTGGAATCTGTTAAAGGACGAGCCACTTACGAAGGAATGGTATCTTGACGACAACAACAAGATACAAACATATTTTGCGGTTTGCGTTTGGGTTCACGTTATAAACGAGCTTTTGAAGGAGATCACTCTGCCCCAGGGCGGTCGACAAAATCAGTACAGAAACGTTGAGCGTGATAAATATACGAAGATAGAGTGTACTCGTTGGGATAGACCGATATGGGGATTTACATCATTGGCCGGGAAAGAGGAGTGTGGCGAGTCTGTTGATTATTACCAGATATTTAGACCGTCGCCCTTCTGCCTTAGCCCTGAAACGGTGTTGACTATGATTTTGCCTGATTTTTATTATAAGGTTGCCCAAGAGCTGCTTTATTCCGATAGCGAAAAGCTGCGTCAGGATCTTTCAGATCGCGAGTGCACCATCAGAATTCTGGAATGCTATTGGTTCGGCTTGGCTTGAATCGTTTTTGAAGGAGAAATTGCCGTATCCTTCGTTACAGACGGTGATTGTGATAAAAATAATAAACCTCGATCGGTATCCAGACGGAGGATAGCAACATATATTAAAAAAGATGCAGCACGGTGACTGCATCTTTTTGTTGTTTTGTATGAGGTGTTAGTGTATATCCGTTAGATTCTGGTGTCCCACATACCGCAGAAGGAGTCGATGGGATCGATGCCGCGGAAATCGCCGCTGAGCAGGGCGTCAACAAGGGCGTCCATCGTGTGATCGGCAGAGTCGTAGGCGTTGATATAGGTGCGAAGCATCGGGCAATCTGCCAGCATCGTGGGCTTGTTTACGCTGATGCCCACAACGTCGATCTCGTGAACGTACCAGGGAATCTCACCGCCGCCCTTGGACAGACCGAAGGAGGGATGCCCGTTCATAACGTCGAACAGCGAGATAACGAGATCCTGTCCGCTGACAAAGTCTGCGATAGCGTGCTTGCCTGCAAAGTAAAGGTTAAGGCTTGGCTTCTCGCCTCTCGCCATCATTGCCTTCATCTTATCGATGGGGCTCTCATAGATAGCAACCTCAAAGCCCCTTGCCTCAAGACGCTCCTTGAGCTTCTCAGCGGGTGTCTTTCTCTGCATACCGCCGCCCATCGCCATAGCGGCGAGAGCCATAAGGGGATTATCCACGCCCTTGATAGGCACGATGAGGATACGCTTCGTCTTCTCGGGAGAGAGAGGAAGGACGCCTGAGTCAAGACTCTTTACCAGGGTGATAGCGTCGCGGCTGATGGCGGGAGCATACTCTTTATACTCGGGATTGTGAAGTATAGTTGACAATTCCTCGCCGGAGGGACACAATTCCTCCTTTGCCTTCTTGTTGAGCCCCATCTTCGCCTTGAGGCCGAGGATACGCGTCAGAGCCTCGTTCATTCTCTCCTCCGAGATTACGCCGCTCCTGTAGGCGTTAAGCATCGTAGCAAAATCCTCCTCGGGATCGTTGAAGTAGAGGAACATATCACAGCCCGCGTTGATAGAAAGGGGAAGCATTTCGCATCTCTTCATTCTGTTGGTCATACCAACCATATGGGACGCGTCGGTAACGACCATACCGTTGAAGCCAAGCTCGTCGCGGAGCAGGGTGGTCATTATGTCATAGGAAAGGGTTGCGGGCAGGATTTCCTCGGGACGTATGCCGGGTTTTACGTCATTCATAAGCTTGGGCATAAGTATATGACCGCCCATAATGGCGTCAAGCCCGCCGTCGATCAGCGTCTTGTAAACCTTGCCGTAGGTATTCATCCACTGGTCGTGACCAAAGTCGTTTACGTTATTGGAGATGTGTGCGTCGCGGTAGTCCTGACCGTTACCGGGGAAGTGCTTTGCGGTAGCCGCCACGCCCTCGGTCTGATGAAGTCCGTCCATATACGCCTTGCCCATTGCGGCAACCCTGTCGGGATCGCTGCCGAAGGAACGGGAGAGAACCTCCTCGCACTCGTGGTTATAGAGAATATCAACGACGGGAGCAAATGCCATATTACAGCCGGTGGCCGCTATCTGTGCACCCGAAACCAGGCCCATAGCCTCGGCATACTCTGTCTTACCCGTAGCACCTACCTTGATACCCGACGCAACCGCGGTTCCGTCAGAGCAGACACCGTCGCCGCCCTTCTCGG
>JAZQDF010000188.1:0-10439 GCA_045546635.1 Eubacteriales bacterium | reverse complement strand
GTCAGCCTTCGTCTCGGAGAGCCAAGCCGTATGACGCTTACCGACGGTAAGCGAAGCGTTACCGCAGAGGGTATGATCCCATCGGTTGCCGAGAGATCACCCCTTACGCCCGAGGGCGTTCGCGGGCGGCTTGCTAAAATGGGCAACACCCTCCTCTCGCTTGACGAGGAGGACGTGGAGCTTTATCTTGATGAGAATATAAACCTTCCTCCCTCGGCACTTAACGCCCTTCGGCGTGAGGCGGCAGAGCTGCTGCAGTTCCCCCGCCGCCCGCTTGATATGGAGGAATATACCCCGAGGGAGAGGATCTCGTCGGGTGAGGATATGTTTACCGCCAGCTTCACCTCCGAGCAGAGCTTTCTTAACGCAACGAGGAACAACAGGGCAGGTATATCCGCCTTTGACCTAATATTCCTGCCACACACCGCATCGGTCGAGTCCATTCGGCGTGCGGGCGGTGTATATCTTCCTCCCGTCATCTTTGACAGTCAGATGGAGGGGCTCCTCGAGGAGCTGAAAAATATACGAAAAGCAGGCGTAGAGTACGCTTTAGTTAGCAATATCGGGCAGATCGGCATTACGAGGTCGCTTGGTTTTAAGATCATCGGCGACTTTCGGCTGAACGTTACCAACGGCGAGAGCAAGCGGGCATACCGCAATATAGGTGTGGAGCATCTTATCCTCTCGCCCGAGCTGACTCTGCCACAGGCCAGAGATATCGGCGGCGGCATTATCACCTACGGCCGCATTCCGCTTATGATAACCGAGCGGTGCTTTATCGGTGAGAATTTCGGCTGTGACAGGTGCAACAAGGCCGCCCTTACCGACAGAAAGGGAGAGAAATTTCCCATTATACGCGAGTGGGAGCACAGGAATATTATTCTGAACAGCCTGCCCACCTATATGGGAGACCGCCGCGACGAGCTTGCCGCCTACCGTCTTCATTCCGCTCATCTGATTTTCACTATTGAGGGCGATGAGGAGGTCTCCTTCATCCTTCGCTCACACCACGAGCATTCACCTCTGCCACGCCGCGTACGCCGTGTGGGCAGGAGATAACGCATAATTTCGTCACCTTCGTCGGCGGATATCCCTTGCCCGACGAAATACATTCCTACATCATTCCGAAAAGGAGATAAAAATGGTTAGAAGGGAAATAAAGAATTTTGAAATCTGCACGGGCTCGGAGAAATACTCCGCCACCGTACCCTTTACGCTGAGGTCGGCTTCGGATGCCGAGGGCTTTTTGGCTGATAATATTGGCGAGGTACGGCTTGAGAGCGATATTTACGTTGACGACGTGGCTCTCTCAATGCGTAATTTTTACCTGCGTTTTCGCGATATCTCCTCTCCCGCCAAGGTCTATATAGGCGAGCATCTTATAGGCGAGCTTGACGGTCAGAGCCGCGTGTATAATCTCAGCGTAGGCGGTCTTATGGCGAAGGGCAACAACCGTCTGTCCATCCGTATATCAGCGTCGGAGGTCAGCGATATCTCCCTGGTCGGTATGAGATGCCCCGTGGAGATACTTCGCTTCTCGGGTGCCATTATCAATAAGATCTCCACGGGGCTTAAATTTGAGGGCGGCGAGGTAAATATCGGCATCGCCCTCGACCTTATCGGTGACGCAAGCCGTACCCGTGCGGTAGCAACCCTTCATTCCTCCACGGGCCAGCTTTACTATGCGGGCCTTACGGCAGGCTGCGGCAGCATTACCGTCAAGGATCCTCTTTTGTGGTGGCCACGCGGACAGGGCGTGCAGAATCTCTACCGCCTTAGCGTCAGCCTTTACGGTGAGGGAGACGTGGAGGACAGTATGGAGATCCGCCTCGGCCTTCGCACCGCATCCGCGGCAGAGGGCGGCAATATTCTGGTAAACGGCCAGAGCCTTATTCCCCTTGGTGCTACCTATATTCCCGACGGCAGCCCCGACACCTCTGCTGCCGAGAGATCTGCCGCCGAGCTTGTTACCGCCGCCGCTATGGTGGGCTACAACTGTCTTGTCATTCCCGACGGTGCACCGACTCCTACCGACAAATTCTACGAGCTGTGCGACATTCACGGCATAATGGTTATAGAGGAGCATTCTACCCTTGACGGCTATGATATAGCCGCTCTTTCCGACAGGGCAAGTCACCCCTCCCTCGTGCTCGTTGACCTTGTGGGTGACGGCGACCGCCTCGACCGACTTCGTGCCATACGCGAGGCTGTGCCTGATCTCAGCGTCAGAATTCCCGACGAGAGGCAGGAGTATCTCGGCCTGCCGTCCCTCCCCTCTATGAAGACCGTCCGTGCCGCAGTCCCCGAGGACGAGCGTAGTCTGTTCTCTCACTCTATCGAGGCCATTGCCGAGGAGGGAGCTATCTGCAATATGCTTCTCTCGGTGGCAGAACGCTATCCGTATCCGAAGGATCTTTCTGCATTCGCCTACGCATCGGCACTTGCCTCGGCCAATAAGGTCGGCGAGACCATTAAGAGAAGCCGAACGTCAGGCGGACTTCGGGGCAGGGGAGTATTCTCCCGCCTTAACGACAGCACTATGGCCATCTCGCCCTCGGCTATCGATTGCCGCGGAAGATGGAAGCCGCTGCACTATTATTCTGCAGGCTATTTTGCCCCCGTAGCCCTCTATGCCGATCTGTCTCAGGGTGCGGTCAGCTTCTCTGCATCAAGTCAGCGTAGGACGGCTCTGGTAGGAAATCTTGAGTACCGTATAGCCGATTCTGCGAATTTTACGGTGTATAAGGATTCTGTAAGCTGTCAGCTTGAGGGAATGTCTTACGCAAGGCTTCATACCGCCGACATCGGCGAATACATAGCAGGACACGAGAGGGAGTATTATCTTGAATATACCCTGAAGGAGGGCTCGTCGGTGGTCAGCCGCGGCGTTATGCTCTTCGTACCCGAGAAGCACTTTAAGTTTAAGCGGCCGAAGATAAAGGCGGTCATTACGGGCCAGGACAGACGCTTCAGCATTACCCTCGCCTCCGACGTATTCGTGAAGGATATGGAGCTTTCCTTCGACGGTATCGACGCCGTATTCTCGGATAATTATTTCGACATCACCTCGGATGCACCCGTCAGGATCGACTTCACCCTTACGGGCGGAGCAGAGTCGGCATACAGGCTGAAGGATGCCCTCGAGATGCGAAGCGTGATTGACATAAAGTGACTCCCTGCGTTGCGTCTCGTGCCGTAAGGCACATATCGAATTGCAAAAAGCATTTTTGCAATATATCGATTTACCGAAGGTAAAATATCGAGTCGTCGCAAGACGACATATCGATAATAATCTTTTGGTCGATATACGGGTGTTGCTTCGCAAATCCGTAAGACAGAATAAGGAATTACAGATGAAAAACGGAGTAGTAATAATAAATAAAGAAATAGGCCCCACCTCTCAGGGAGTGGTTAGCCGTGTGAAGCGTCTGCTCGGGGTATCGAAGGCGGGACATACGGGAACGCTGGATCCGATGGCCACGGGAGTTCTGCCCGTCCTTGTCGAGCGTGGAGTGAAGGCCAGCGAGTTTATGCTCAGCTCGGACAAGCATTATATTGCCACCCTGCTGCTCGGCGTCACCACCGATACCGAGGACGTGACGGGGCAGGTGCTTACCGAGTGTGACCGTATTCCCACCGAGGATGAGGCTCTCTCTGTCATAGCCTCCTTCGTGGGCGAATATATGCAGACACCGCCGATGTACTCGGCACTTAAGGTTGGGGGGCAAAAGCTCTGCGACCTTGCCCGTCGGGGTGTGACGGTAGAGCGTGAGGCAAGGGCTGTGACGATCCACTCTATTATTGCAAAGAGGATCAGCGACCGCGAGTACACCCTCGACGTCCGCTGCTCGAAGGGAACCTATATCCGCACGCTGTGTGCCGACATCGGTGCGAGGCTGGGTGTTGGCGGCTGTATGAAGACGCTCTGTCGGGCATCCGCATCAGGCTTTACCCTCGCCGACGCACACACTCTGTCCGAGCTGGAGGCGATGACCGACAGCGAGAGGGAGGCCTGCGTTTTCCCCGTGGAATATATCTTCCGCCGGCTGCCCGCGGTGACTCTGCCGCCCTTCTTCTCCCGTCTTGCCCACTCGGGACTTGAAATTTATCTTAAGAAAATAAACCTTGATCTGCCCCTCGGCACGCGGGTAAGGCTTTTCGACGAGGCGGGCTTCTTCGCTCTCGGTGAGGTTCGTGAGTTCGGGGAGGGCAGGGCAATAAAGCCAATACGCCAATTTTAGTTTTGTGAGGTAGCTATGTTAGATACTGAAAGAGCAAGACTCTTCGATCCGAAGCGTGAGCACGTCAACCTCGGCATCACCGAGGGCGGTAAGGTATACAACGTCACACCCGTCGTGTGGGACAGCACCGCCGCCGCATATAATATGAGACCGCCCGAGATATTTATCGCACCCGAGGATCTTTCGAATCCCGAAATTATGGACAGGATAAAATCACTTACCGTGCGTGGCCTTTACATTTACACAGCTCTTGAGGACTATAGCTTTATCGGTGAGATGAGGGAGATATGGGATCTTCATATAAGAGAGGGACACAACATCCGCTCGCTGGACTTTCTTTCACACCTTGACGACTGTCTGCTTCTCCTTCTCGGTAACGTGACGGTGGACGATATGGACGTCATCCTTGAGGTGAAGGGGGCAAACCGCGGTTTTTCCGTACCCTTCCGTTACCTCGGCCTTTACGACTGCAATATAAGGACGCCCCTTGATTTTACCGATCCCAAGTGCCACTTTACCGAGCTTATCCTCTGGTCGAGGCCCGAGAATAAGGAGAGGGATGCCGAGCTGTGGAGCGAGGTCAAGGCACTCAAACGCTTCCACTACGATATAAAGCCCAAGGGGTAAAGGAATTTTGTCTGCGATATTGACAAACAATATTTTTTATTATATAATTATAAAGTTAGAAAAATTTACGGTTAAAACTTTACAAGGCGAAAGCCTTAAAAAGACACTAAAATTTATTGCTGTATGGCTTATGGGTTCGATTACCTTATAGCTAAACACCGAAAGGAATTATAGAAAAATGCAAGTAAAAATTGAAGAGCTTAAGAAAAGCTTTGCCGAATCTCTCGCCCTGGCTACCTCTGCCGAGGCACTCGAGAGCCTGCGTGTTGAGTATCTTGGCAAGAAGGGACATATTGCATCCCTGATGCAGCAGCTTCGCTTCGCCGAGGACAAGAAGGCGGCAGGTCAGCTTATCAACGGACTTAAGGTCTACGTTGAGGGCGAGATCGAGCGTGCCACCGAGGAGCTTCGTGCGGCCGCAATTGCGGCGAAGGTTCGTTCTGCGAAGAAGCACAATCCCACCCTTCGCTTCCCCGAGGAGCTTGGCTCCTACCATCCCATCACCCTCGCCACCCGTGAGGTCGAGGAGGTCTTTATCTCTATGGGCTTTACCATCGAGAATTACGACGAGATCGTGGATGACTACAAGTGCTTTGAGGCTCTTAATATACCGAAGCATCATCCTGCCCGCGATATGCAGGATACCTATTATCTTGACAACGGTCAGCTGCTCAAGACTCATACCTCGGCGGCACAGAACTATATTATGAAGAAGTACGGAGCACCCCTTCGTGCCATCTTCCCCGGCCGCTGCTTCCGTAACGAGTCCACCGATGCCTGCCACGAGAACACCTTCTTCCAGCTTGAGGGTATGATGATCGACGAGAACATCTCTATATCCAACCTTATCTACTTTATGAAGACTATGCTCTCCGAGGTGTTCCGGCGTGACGTTAAGGTCAGACTCCGTCCCGGCTTCTTCCCCTTCGTGGAGCCCGGCTTTGAGCTTGATATCAGCTGTGAGATCTGCGGCGGCGAGGGCTGTCCCTCCTGTAAGAACTCGGGCTGGCTTGAGCTTTGTCCCTGCGGTATGATCCACCCCAACGTGCTTCGTGAGGGCGGCATCGACACCGAGAAGTACTCGGGCTTTGCCTTCGGTCTCGGTCTTACCAGACTTGCTATGATGAAATACGGTGTCAAGGATATCCGTGACTTCAACTCGGGCAACCTTAAGGCGCTTTCACAGTTCAAATCTATTTAAGGAAAGGAGAGGTTAAATATGTTTTTATCTATGAATTGGATAGGCGACTTCGTTGACCTTTCCGGACTTGACAAAAAGGCGTTAATCAAGAATTTCACACTCTCTACCGCCGAGGTGGAGGATATAATTGAGAAGGGCTCGGAGATTTCGGGCGTGGTTGTTGCAAAGATCCTCTCGGTTGAGAATCATCCCGAGTCGAAGAAGCTTCATCTTCTCAAGGTTGATAAGGGCGACGAGGTGGTTGACATCGTCTGCGGTGCTCCCAACGTAAGAGAGGGAATGAAGGTTGCCCTTGCAACCCTGGGCGGCCGCATCGGTGAGATCACCATTGCATCCAGAAAGCTTGCGGGCTATACCTCCTACGGTATGTGCTGCTCGGAGGCCGAGCTTGGTATTTCCGACGACAACAGCGGCCTGTGGGAGATCACCGACGATATTCCCCTCGGTACGGATATCAAGAGCGTCTACGGCATCGACGACATCATCTTTGAGGTGGATAACAAGTCGCTTACCAACCGCCCCGACCTCTGGAGCCATTACGGTATCGCACGCGAGTTTGCTACTATTACGGGCAGAGAGCTTAAGTGTCCCGACCTGCTGGATGCATCCGCCTTCGACAGCCTTCCTCCCGTGCTTGTTGACGTGAAGGCAACCGAGCTTTGCTATCGTTACTCGGCTATCAAGGTGGAGAACGTTACCCGTAAGATCAGCCCTGTTGATATGCGAATCCGCCTTTACTACTGCGGCAGCCGTGCTATCAACTTCCTCGCCGACCTTACCAACTACGTTATGATGGAGCTCGGCCAGCCTATGCACGCCTTCGATAATGCGAAGGTTGACAGGATCGAGGTTCAGACCTTCCCCGAGCCCTTCAAATTCGCAACCCTTGACGGCGTGGAGAGAAGCATTGACGAGAATATGCTTATGATCACCTCGGGGGACGAGCCCGTTGCTATTGCGGGCGTTATGGGCGGCGACGCGTCGAAGATTGACGATACCACCACCTCTCTCCTGCTTGAGTCGGCGACCTTCGACGGTGTTTCGGTAAGAAAGACCACCACCCGTCTCGGCCTTCGTACCGACGCGTCCCAGAGATATGAGAAGATGCTTGACCCCGAGCTTTGCCGCGTGGCAACCGAGCGTGTGCTGAAGCTTCTCTCCGACCTGGATCCCCAGTCGAGAGTTATCTCGGCCTTCACCGACGTGTATGCAAAGCATTATCCGGTAATTACTCTTGAATTTGACAAGCGTTACGTTGATAGATATACAGGCATCGATATTCCTACCGACACCATCGTCAAGACGCTTACCTCCCTCGGCTTCGGCCTTACCGTGAAGGGTGACAGCTTTACCGCCACCGTTCCCAGCTGGAGAGCGACGAAGGACGTTACCATCAAGGCTGATATCATCGAGGAGATCACCCGTATCTACGGCTATGATAACTTCGAGATCTTCACCGCCGAGAGCCCCATTCTTCCCGTTCGTAAGGAGGTACTGAAGAGCGAGGAGGACAGAATGAAGGATCTTCTCGTAAAGAGCTACCGTCTGCACGAGGTTCACTCCTACATCTGGTCGGATATCAAGAAGAACGAGGAGCTTGGCATCACCACCCCCGACAACGTAAGGATCATCAACGCCCAGACTCCCGACCACGCAATCATCCGTCGCTCTATGATCCCCACCCTCCTTGCCTTCGTTAAGGAGAACCGCGGCTATGCTGACGACTTCGGCATCTTTGAGATCGGTCACACCGTTGAGGGACTTCGCGAGAGTGGTGAGTGCGACGAGCAGAACAAGCTCGGCGTGGTATTCTTCTCCAAGGCAAAGGACGAGAGTGCTCTCTTCAACCGCACCACCGATTGCATCCGCGAGCTTGTGAAGGATATTCTTCATAAGGAGCCCGACTTTGAGTCGGTAGAGCCCGAGTATGATTTCTGCCATCCCGTAAACACCTTTGATATTCTTGTGGACGGCGAGAGAATCGGTTATCTTGCGGTTCTTCATCCCACCGTATGCGAGAATATTGATAAGAAGGCATCGGTTTGCTTCTTCGAGATCAAGACCGAGAGCTTTGCTTCCCACAGGGTTGCTCCCGTTAAGTACAGCGAGCCCTCCAAGTTCCCCGCGGTTGATATCGACGTCACCTTCTCGGCTGATCCTGCATCGCTTCATTTCCCCACGCTTCTCTCGGTTGCGAAGGAAAGTGCAGGCGGCCTGCTCGCTGAGATGTGGCTGAAGGACGTTTACGTCGGCGAGGATAATAGCTATGCTACCACCCTCCGCTTCTCCTTCCTCTCCCGCGAGAGAACTCTGACAAAGCAGGAGCTTGGCGTTGTTGTGGACAGCATTACCGCTGCGTTCGCAGAGCGTGGAATTAACGTAAAATAATAAAAACACACCGCTTTGACAACAAAGCTTTACAAAAAGACCGCGAAAGCGGTCTTTTTTTGTTTGAAATGCAGAACCCGAGCAGTGACTGAGTGAACGCAGAGTGCAGAATGCGGAATGAAGAATGAAAAATACCGAATGATAAACCGATTGATGAAAATCAGATCGCGGTGTGTCCTGTTTGTAAGTCAATCATATAATATTATTGCACTATGGTGCAATTCGTTTCTTAAGGATACAAATATATGGAAATTCGGACTTATGGCGGGGGCAGGAGGCTCTCACGGTGCGAAAATCTGCTTCGGGGCAGGGAATTCTCATCGGGTATAAAGAGGCTGATCCTTCTGCCCATACCCACATCCAGAGATAATAAATACATTACGGGAACCTCCACCACCGTCGGTGAGATCGCCGCTATGCTCACACCCGATACGGCGGTGGCGGGATATAATATCCCGAGCGAGATCACCGATGGGGCGGCGAAGGTGGGTGCGACGGTTTACGACTGCGGCCTTGACGAGACCTTTTTATGCGAGAACGCCGAGCTTACCGCAAGGGGTGCTCTCGGTTATATCCTCACCCACGCGGAGAGCGATATTTCGGATATGCATCTCGGTGTGGTGGGCTACGGCAGGATAGGTCGGCGACTGGTTCAGCATCTTATACCCTTCGGCGGAGGGGTCAGGGTATATACCGGGCGGGAAAGCGTTGCGGCCCTGCTTTCTGACAGGGGAATTGATGCCCGTCTTGTCGGCGAGCATAACGACCTGTCGGGGCTGGATATTCTCATAAATACCGCACCGTCACGGCAGTTTTCCGACCGCGACCTACCGCCCGAGCTGGATATAATCGACCTTGCCTCAGGCGTGGTATTCGAGCCGTCGGCAAGACTTATAAAGCTTTCGTCAATTCCCGACGCCTTCTACCCCTTTACCGCAGGCAGACTGTACGCCGAGGCGATCGCCCGCAGATTCGGAGGTGGGTAGATGATCGGTTATGCAATATCGGCCTCCTTCTGCTCCTTCTCGGCCTCCCTTGCCGCACTTGAGAGGCTTGTACTGTCAGGCGAGGAGGTTTTGCCCATCTTCAGCGAGCGAGCCTATTCCACCGACACACGCTTCTGGCTGGCATCCGAGTTCGTCAGCCGCGTCGAAGCCCTCTGCGGCAGGGAGGCTATCCACACAATTGCCGATGCCGAGCCCCTCGGCCCGAAGCGGCCGCTGGAGGCACTTATTATCTCGCCCTGTACGGGCAACAGCCTCTCAAAGCTGTCCCTCGGCATAACCGACTCGGCGTTGACAATGGCGGCAAAGGCACATCTCAGAGCGGACAGACCGCTGCTTATCGCCCTGGCGTCAAACGACGCTATGTCGCAAAATCTCCCATCCGTAGGCCGACTTTTAACGCGGAAATCGGTTTATTTCCTCCCGATGCGGCAGGATGATCCCGTCGGCAAGCCCTATTCTCTCGTGGCAGATTTTGAGAGGATCCCCGAGGCCCTCGCCGCGATGCGTGAGGGACGGCAGCTGAGACCGCTGTTTATCTGAACAGAATATAAAAGGAAATTATCTCTGAATTCTGCCCGAGCCGTCACCGCCTGTGTCCCCATTCCCCTCGAGGGGAAGGGGGACCGCTTGCAGGGCAAGAGGTGGATGAGGTGGGAGCAAAATAAAAAAAGGTGGGAGTATGATCCCACCTTTAATATTAAAAAGGAAATTATCTCTGAATTCTGCCCGAGCCGTCCCCGCCGGCAAGCTTCTCAACCTCTGCAAGAGTAACCATATTGTAATCACCCTCGATAGAGTGCTTAAGTGCGGATGCAGCAACTGCGAACTCTACTGCCGCCTGGGTATCCTTGCCCGAGAGGAGAGAGTAGATAAGGCCGCCGCCGAAGGAGTCACCGCCGCCTACACGGTCGATGATGTGAAGGTCGTACTTCTTGGAGAAGCAGTACTCGTCCTTCGCTACGTTATAGAGCATAG
>JAZQDF010000187.1:0-7111 GCA_045546635.1 Eubacteriales bacterium | reverse complement strand
TTTCACCTCAATACAAGTATATCCTGTACTCGCCCTCTTGACAATTACCAATAGATTGGGTATAATTATATTGTCTATATATTGACAACACTATGCAAAGGGAGATAAAAATGCTTGTAATCTCAATTCTTGAAGCAGAAGATTTTGAAGAAGAGTTATATTCTATTATGCGTAAAAACATAACGGCGATTATAAAACAGCAACACGTCGGGCTGGTAATCGCAGCCGGAGATACCAAGGGCATGATTTACCGACTTCTAAACGAGTTTTCGGATGAATACCCCCATATTTTCTTCACTATACTTTTATCAAATGACAAGCTTGCTTACGATAAAAATCCTATATTCAGCCTTGATTGCAATATTGCATATGATGACCCAATAAACGCCAAGCAAAAACGTCGTGAAACTCTTATTCAGCATTCTGATGTTGTTTTTTGTCGCAGAAAGTATTGCAACGAAATACGAAGGATTAACAGGCATTGTGATATTATAGTTCTTTAACAAAAGGGGCTGAGTCATTAAGAATTCAGCAATATCAAGGCTTTGTGGATAGTAAAGACATCAACTGCTGAATTCTTAGTGCGAAGCACCTTTCGGGGCTTGTTTGATTTAGAGCAGAAATCTTCGTTTGCGAGCGTGAGGCGTATTGGCATACGTCGAGCGAGTAAGCGTAGCGTAGCGGCATTTCGGTAGTGAATTGCGTCGATGACGCAAGAGCCGAAATGTGACCGAGCCTCAGCGAGAGATAGAACAAAAACTCAAATAAAAAAGAGAAAACCGTAGGTTTTCAACCTTAGATTTTCTCGGTTAGATAAATATTGATGGTAGAGGCACATTTAAGAGTACCTCTACCTTTTTTTGTTCGGTTATGCCTAAATCAAGCAGCCCCTTTTAATATGTTGTTTTGTTCTTCAAAACTCTGTATATGGCACGATAGCTCTCGAGACGTTTTTTTGCAATTCTGCCCTCGGCAGCGGCACGGGCAACGGCACACTCGTCCTCCCCCTCGCCAACGTGAGCACAGTCGGCATAGCGGCACTTACCTACGTAAGGGATAAGCTCGGGGAAGGTTGGCAAAAGCTCCTCCAGGCTGAAAAAATCAAAGCGAGCAAAATCAATGAGAGAAAATCCCGGAGTATCTGCAAGAAAGCCGGTATCAGAGCCCGAGCCGATGTCGAATATCTCCACGTGGCGAGTGGTATGTCTGCCACGCTCGATCTTGCGGGAGATCTCCGCGGTAGCAAGTGTAAGTCCCGGGAAAAGTGCATTCATAAGAGTGGACTTACCGACTCCGGACGCACCTGCGAATGCGGCAGTCTTGCCCGCGGTAAGCCTGGACGCTATGTACTCGGACAGCGAGGACACACCCTCACCGCTGTTAGACGAGGTGATGAAGGTATCTATGCCCGCAAGGTTATAAATGGCAGAATACTCCTCTGCCGCATCTATATCAAGATCGGTCTTGGTAATGACGATAACCGGAATTATTGAATTGTGGATCGCGATGGCACAAAGCTTGTCAACCGTTTCAATAACCGGGGTGGGCTTTGCCGCCGCGAAAACTATAAAAAGATAATCAAGATTTGCAAGAGGAGGACGGATCAGCGAATTTCTGCGAGGGTGAACGTCCGAGATGACGATACCGTCGGGGGTTGAGTCGTCAATAGTGACGGTGACGTTATCGCCGATAAGTACCTTCGCCTCGTCACGCTTCAGCACGCCCTTGGCACGGCAGGCAAGATGGCTGATTTCACCGCCGTCATCAATCCTGACCTCGTAAAGCCCACCAAGTCCTTTTACAACCTTGCCGTATTTTTCTGTAATCAAATTTTTTCTTCCTTTATTTATATATAAGAGAGTCGATTTATTTATCGTCCTTCGTCATAGCAGAGCGTCTCAGCTGGCCGCAGGCGGCATTGACGTCGCTACCGAGCCTGCGACGGACGGTGGCGGTAATACCGCGTTTCTCGAGCGTCCTCGCAAATGAGTTTACCGACTCCACGCTTCCCTTCTTGAAGCCCGTTTCCTTAACCTCGTTTACGCGAATGAGATTAACGTGTATAGGAGCCCCGATGGGACGGAAATAGGAGTTGAGAAGATCGGCAAGCAGAGAGGCATCTGCCTCAGAATCGTTCTTTCCCGAGATGAGCGTATACTCAAAGGATATGCGGCGTCCCGTCTGCTTATAGTAAGCAACGCAGGCGGTGAGGAGCGAGTCGATATTCCACTTGTTATTTATAGGCATAATCTCCGAGCGACGTGCATCATTTGCCGCGTGGAGAGAGATGGAGAGAGTGATGGGCAGATCCTCGGCGGCAAGACGGTTAATGCCGTCAACTACGCCGCAGGTAGAAAGTGAGATATGACGGTATCCGATATTAAGTCCGTCGGGATGGTTTACAAGCTTCAGAAATTTGATAACATTGTCATAGTTATCAAGAGGCTCGCCGATGCCCATCATAACGACATTGGATATACGCTCTCCGCTATCACTTTCGGCGGCAATGATCTGTCCGATAAGCTCGGATGGATAAAGATCACGAGCTTTGCCACCGATGGTGGAGGCACAGAATTTACAGCCCATACGGCAGCCAACCTGACTGGAGATGCATAAGGTGTTGCCGTGCTTGTATTTCATAAAAACGCTCTCAATACAGGAGCCGTCGTGAAGCTCGAAGAGATATTTTACCGTTCCGTCAAGCTTCGACACAAGCTTCTCGGAAACCTTTGGAAGCGTATCAAGGGTTTCCTCAAGAAGACGCTGGCGAAGGGGCTTGGACAGATTCGTAATATCGCCGATACGCTCGCCACGGTGAAGCCTGATGAAGACCTGCTTTGCACGAAACCTCGGCTCGCCTATGGAGAGGAAATATTCCTCCAATTCCTGTGGCAAAAGCGAATATAAGTCAACTTTAGTTGTCATTTTATATTATTTCCTTTGAATTTTGGCAATAAAGAAGCCGTCGGTGTGATGAACGTGAGGTAAAAGCGTCAGCATACCGCTCTCGGCCGAGAGTCTGCCAACGGCAAAGGGCGACAGCTCAAAATCAGGGTTTTCGGCAAGGAAACGCTGAAGCGTACCCTCGTTTTCCTTCGGATTCAGAGTACAGGTGGAGTAAACAAGATATCCGCCGCGGCGAAGATACGAAGATGATGCGGTGATAATCGCCAGCTGAAGATCGCAAAGCTCGTCGGTGCTTGTAATATCCTTATAGCGAAGGTCAGGCTTCTTGCCCAGAACACCAAGTCCCGAGCAGGGGGCGTCGCAAATAACCCTATCCGCCTTGCCGACAAGTGTCTCGTCCGGTGTTGTAGCATCCCGACAAGCGACCTTTACACTCTCAAATCCGAGCCTTTTTGTCGAGGAGGTGATCAACGAAAGCTTGCTCTCGTGAAGGTCGAAGGAGTGAATCTCTGCCCTGCCGCCTGAGAGAACCGACGCAGCGAAGCTCTTGCCTCCCGGAGCCGCACAGGTATCGACTATAAGGCTGTCTGCCTCGGGCGACAGGACTGTTGCCGATACCGCCGAGGCAAGATCCTGGACGAAAAACAATCCCTTGTCAAAGCCCCAAAGATGCTCGGGATTAACAGATCCCGAGATCCTTATAGAAATAGGCGATAGCTCGTTTACCTTCGCATCATAGCCGCGGGAGATAAGCTCGGAAAGATAGTCCTCCACGCTTATTCTTACGGTATTTACGGTTATATCGGTATACTTCTCGTTGTTAAAGAAGCCCAGCATCTGCTCGGTAGCTTCTCTGCCGTATAGCGAGTCAAAAAGCCTTACCGTAGGCAGCGGGTAGGAGTACTTCACCGACAGATAACGTCGGTAATTTTTCTCCTCGGGAGGCAGAGGCATATTATCCTTATTTCTCACGGCAGCACGGAGTACGGCATTGACAAACGAACGCTCGCCCGGGGTTCGTGCAAGCTTAACGCTCTCGTTTACTGCGGCAAAATCGGGGATGGATCTCATATCAACGATCTGACACATACCGAGGCGTAAGATGTTCTTGGTATGCGGCTCGATGTCGCTATCCGACCGCTTTGACAACGCACAAATATAATAATCGTAGGTAAGCTTTCGCTCGACGGTGGTGTAAATGAGTGCAGTTAAAGCCGCCTTCTCCTCACGGGACAGACCGTCTGTCAGGTGGGTTGAAAGCGAAAGATTTATAAACTTACCTCCCCCCTCGTATTCATCTAAAATACGGAGGGCAATCTGCCTTATATTCATATTACTTCCTTACCGTTTTAAGAAATTATTCGAGAATGTCGTGAAGAGCAATTTTCCTGCCGCGGACGAAATCGCCTGCAGTCATCCTTCCCTTGCCCTCCGGAATCAGCGAGGTTATCATAAGTGCCCCCTCGCCGCAGGCAACGGTGATATAGCCCGTACCCTTATCCGAGATGGCTATTACCTCACCGGGCGTGCCGGAGCCGTCAACGGGAGCTGCCTTATTTATCTTAAGCATCTTACCGTTATGGTAGGCAAAGGCACCGGGAATGGGAGTGACACCGCGGATTATGGGATCAAGCCTTTTTGCAGGCAGGCTGAAATCTATTTTGCAGTCCTCTTTCTCTATTTTTTTAGCATAGGTGGCAAGAGAATCGTCCTGCTTGATTCTCTCGGCTGTACCGAGATATATTTTATTAATAGTATCGGAGAGAAGTCTGCCGCCGACCTCGGCGGATCTGTCGTGAATCGCCTCAAAATCATCCTCGGGCAATATGGGGAATTTCTCAACCGAGATAATATCTCCCGTATCAAGTCCCTCGGCCATATACATAACGGTAACGCCCGTCTCACTCTCCCCCTCCATAATGGCACGCTGCATAGGTGCAGCACCGCGATACTTGGGAAGAAGGGATACGTGAAGGTTAACACAGCCGTATTTGGGATACTCAATAACATTAATCGGAAGAATCTTGCCGTATGCAACAACTACGATGATCTGTGGCTTATACTGATCAAGAAGGGCGGCAAAGGCCTCGTCACGCAGGGTGGCGGGGGTGTGTACGGGAATGCCGTTCTCAATAGCAAGTGCTTTAACAGGCGTGGGACTCATAGCACCGCCCCTGCCGCGTGGCTTGTCCTCGCGGGTTATGACGGCACAGATGCCGTGGCCGTCCTTCAAAAGCTGCTTTAAGCAGGTAGCCGAAATCTCGGGCGTACCCATAAACATAATGTTATTCATAGGAAATACTCCTTACAAATCAAGGTGTGCGAAAAAGCAATTGACCTTACTCGCCGTCGTTAAGCGGACGAATCTGAACGTCAATATAAAGCTTGCCATCCAGGTGATCGCACTCGTGACAGATGGCACGTGCAAGAAGATCGCTGCCCGAAAGCTCAAACTCCTTACCGTTTCTGTCCATAGCACGCACGGTAACAGCCTTCGGACGCTTGGTAAGTCCGAATTCGCCCGGATTGGAAAGGCAGCCCTCCTGCTCTATCTGCTCGCCTGCGAAGGCGATGATCTTCGGGTTGATAAGCTCGATAACGTTACCTTCCTCTATTTCAATAACAACGATACGGCGGAGAACACCCACCTGCACAGCCGCAAGGCCGCAGCCTCCCTCAGCACGCATAGTTTCAACCATATCGTCAAGGAGCGTGGTAATTCTGGGGGTTATCTCGGTGACAGGTCTTGACACCTTGCGGAGCATAGGATCTCCGAATTTTACAATCTTTAATCTTGCCATAAATAATTCCTCTCTTTCAGTAAGAAAAGCCTTACTAATAGGTAAATTTATCAGACGGTCATCGGGTTCATATCCACCGACAGCGTCACGTGACGTGCGGTAGAAAATTCGCAAAGCAGCTGATGGAAGAAGAGCCTTGACTGCTTATTCAATCTGCATTTGATGACCATTCTCATTCTATATTTTTCATTAATCTTATAAACCTGTGCCTCGAAGGGACCAAACACGATAAAGGGCAGCTTGCCAAACTCGGCGTTCAGCTTACCAAGAACCAGGTCTGAAAGTCGCTTCGATTCCTGCATAAGCTCGCCCTCATCCTCCGAGGTAAGTGTAAGATATACTATATCGCAGAAAGGCGGATAGGACAGCTCGCGTCTTAGAGCAATCTCGCCCTCGTAAAACGCCTCGTAATCCTGCAGGCAGGCCAGCCTGATAACCTCATTCTTCGGAGCAAAGGTCTGTATGACGGCGACACCCGAATCTGTGGCTCGCCCCGCCCTGCCGATAACCTGAGTCAGAAGCGAGAAGGTACGCTCTGCCGCACGAAAATCACTGACGTGGAGGGAGGTATCTGCCAGAGCAACACCCACAAGGGTGACTCTCGGAAAATCGTGCCCCTTAGCAACCATCTGCGTACCGAGAAGGATATCTGCCCTGCCCACTCTGAAGTCCTCGAGCATTCTGTCGTAGGACATTTTGGTGCCCGTGGTATCGGCATCCATACGGAGAACCGACATATCGGGAAGATATTTATTAAGCTCTGCCTCCAGCTTCTGAGTTCCGAAGCCCAAAAAGGACAGTCGGTCTGCAGAGCAGGAGGGACATCTCTTAGGTACCGGCTGACTGAATCCGCAGATATGACAGAGCAGCTTGCCACCGTCCCTGCCGTTGTGATAGGTAAGCGAGACCGAGCAGCGGGAGCAGCTGAGAACCTCGCCGCACTCCTTACAGCTTATCTGCGTAGAGTATCCGCGACGGTTAAGGAATAGTATCGCCTGACGATCCTCATCGTAAACCGATTTAAGTGATTTAAGCAGCCTGTCGCTGATGGGGGAGAGGTTGCCGAGACGAAGCTCCTCACGCATATCGACAATTATGGCGTCGGGAAGTCTGACTCCGCCGTATCTCTCACGAAGAGGGACCAGGGTATAGCTGCCGCTCTTTGCCTTATAGAAGCTCTCAAGAGAGGGGGTTGCCGAGGCAAGAAGCATCAATGCCTTATTCTGACCGCAACGGTATGCTGCAATGTCGCGGGCGTAGTATTTAGGATCCGACTCGGATTTATAGGTGTGCTCGTGCTCCTCGTCCATCACGATGAGGCCGAGATCCTTCACGGGGGCAAAGACCGCAGAGCGTGTGCCCACCACCACATCGGCCTCGCCCGACAGGATACGGTGATAGGT
>JAZQDF010000186.1:0-4199 GCA_045546635.1 Eubacteriales bacterium | reverse complement strand
ATAGAAAGCGTTCTCGTCTGCAACGAAGGGAACCCACTCGATAGGAAGGTTGTAAGCGTTTACAAAGTTACCGCTAACAACGATCTTGTTGGTATCGCCAACTACGAGAGTATTAACGTGAGGAGGAACATAGTTAGGATCGGTCTCACCGCACTCGCACTTACCGTCAACGAATACGTGCTCGTGAGCAGGTGCATCCTGAGTAAGAGCAACCTTGTAGAAGTAGTTGGTACCACCGGTATGACCGATGTAGTAAGTACCTGCTGCTTCAATCTCAAAGGTAGTGATGTAAAGAGTGCTCTTTACGGATTCAGTGGTAGCTGTTACAAGCACAGGATCGCCAGAGCCATCCCATGTGAAGAGCTCCATCTGTCTGCCATCTCCACCACTGTTCCACCAAATAGTAAGGGTAGCGGGGCCGTTGGTAGTGATCTTAATTGTTCTGGTGAAGTAACCGCCGTCAATCTTAGTGTTTCCGTTGAAGGAAAGACGCTTAGTGAAGGTTGCACCATCACTGAAGGTCTTGTCATCGGCCTGTGTCTTAGAGTTAGTAGAGAAGATAAGAGTGAAGAAGCCGTCAGTACCTACTACAAGCTCTTCGCCCTTTGCCTTATCGCCATCGAAATCTGCAAGGTCATTAGCGTTGAATTCGTAAGTAACCTTATTGGACTCTCCGGGAGCCTCGTAATCGGGATCTGCCTCGCCACAAACGGAGCACTTACCGTCAGCAAAGGTGTGAGCTGCGGGAAGAACTACTGCAAGAACGTTAGTGTTAAGAGTGCAAGCCTCGTCAAGCCAAGCCTGACCGCAAGCCTCACAGAGCCAGTACTCGATGTTACCGTTCTCGGTACAGGTAGGAGCCTTAGCCTCTACGTGCTTAGCCTCGCCGTGTGCCATAGGAAGAACTACTGCAAGAAGGTTGGTGTTGAGAGTGCAAGCCTCGTCAAGCCAAGCCTGACCGCAAGCCTCACAGTACCAGTACTCAATGTTACCGTTCTCATAGCAGGTGGGAGCTACAGCCTCTACGTGCTTAGCCTCGCCGTGTGCCATAGGAAGAACAACGCTCATCATATTGGTCAGCTGAGTCTGAGCCTCGTCAGTCCAAGCAGTACCACAGTAGGAGCAGTACCAGTACTCAACGTTACCGTTCTCGTAGCAGGTAGCAGCCTTAGCCTCTACGTGTACTACGTCGTGCTTTGCATCGGGATTGGAAACCTCGTAGCACTCCTGACAAACAGGATCGCAGGGATAGAAGTAGCTATGTACGTGAGGAGCCTCGACTACAACGTTTACGGTAGTGCCCTTAAGGGTGATGGTAACGGTGCTGCCTGTGGTAGCAACGGTGTATGCCTTATCAGCGGAGGGATATGCAGTACCCCAAGAGTGATCGCGAACAACCTTAAACGCGTAAGAACCAGCTGCAACGTTGGTGTATACCTTAGTATAAGTACCGTCAGCATAGGTCATATCGTTTGCGGTGTTACCGGTATCCCACTCGGTACCAAGATGTGCACCCGTGCCAGCTACGGTGAAGGTAGCCTGCTCGTTACATCTGGTGCAGAGGTGAGCGGAATCGAAGGAGTGACCGAGAGCAGAAACTACGGGGTCGCCACAATCAAGACAGGTCTGAGCAGTGGTACAGGTTGCTGCTTCACTGAGATTGGTGTGAAGACAGGAAGAACCGTAGGTAGACCAGTTTCCTCCACCACTGTCCCAGGTACCTTCCTTAACGGTGAAATGATTTGCACCGGAGGTAGGAATGGTAAGGTCTTCGGTCTGGTTCCACTTGTTATTCCAGTTGTTAGCAGATGCAGAGGGATTCATTCTGCAGAAGATAACGTTAGGATATCCTGCAGGAACGTCAACCTCATAAACACCGTCGCCGTCAGCGTCGGTCATACTAACCCACTTTTCGCCGTTGCCGAAGAAGTAAGCCGCGAAACGAGCATTATCCTGCTTCCAATTCGCATTGGGAGTGAGATAAAGTGTCTCGGGCTGGCCTGCAGCACTTGCAAAGAGGGTTGCAACGCTCATCATCATCGCAAGAACGAGGACGAGAGCTACAAAAATTTTGCGTGTGTTTCTCATAAAAGATTCCTTTCTTGATTAATTTTTTACGCCAAAGGGATTATAACATATTTATCAAATTTTTACAATATGCTTTTTGATTTTTGAGAATTTTTGTAAATAATCAACAAAAGTATTTGATGTTTTGAACAAAAAAGTCCCCCGCATTATTGACAATACGGGGGAAAAGTTAATTATTTATTTTTTTCCGAAGAGATTTCTGAAGAAGTTGACGATCGCACGCCAGAGTCTCTGGAAGAAATTAAGCCTCGGTGCAGGCTCGTCGCCATCGGAATTATCAGCACCGTCAGAGTCGCCCGCATCGGTGGAAGGAGCAGAGCCGTCGGGATCGGTATCATCGAACGAGCCCTCAATCACCCTTGCCGCACAGGTGATATTGCCATCCTTAAAGGTGATGACGACCATACTGCCGTCCTCCTCCACGTTGATGTAGCAATTTTCACCGTCCCAGCCGTAAGAGATGTCCCAGGACTTGTTCTCCGCGACCTTGAAGTGATACTCGCCCTTGGCAACGTTCTCGTATATCTTGAGATAGCAGTCGGACTCGCTGTCATAGAACATTCTGTTATTCTCATCCGCAACGTCCCAGGAGGATACGAAGAGCGTGGAATTATCACCCTCTCTGTACTCGCCGTCCTTCTTCATTACGTTGCCTGCAATTATGTAAAACAGCTCCTCGCCACAGTTGACGCACCTGTCGTTCTCATATTTATGAACGCAGGCCGAGCTGTCATACACCGACCATTTACCCTCGCCCTTATCCCAGGCACCTTGAGCTATGGTGTAGTGGTTATTCTCGCCGTCGTATTTCAGATCAGACGTCTGATTCCAGGTTGTGCTCCAGCCGTTATGCTCCTCGGAGGGATTCAGACGGCAGAAGATGATGTTGGAATATCCCGCCGGAAGAATTCCCTCGTATACGCCGTTGCCGTCCGAGTCGGTCATCTCTACCCAAAGATAGCTTCCGCCACTCTGCCATACGTACATACAGAAGCGGGCGTTGTCGCTTAACCAATTCGAGTTAGGCGTGAGGTATATCTCCACGTCACCGTCGGCGGCGAAGGACGTAAGCTGCGTCATACCGAGCAGCATTGACAGGAGAATGAGAAATGCGAGTAAGGATCTACGCGTGATTTTCATAATGTGACCTCCGATTTTTATGATTATTTAAATAAAAAATTACTTAAGAAGCTCTGCTACCGCGTCGGGTGTATCGGCAAGATAGGTGAAGCCCGCACCCTCAAGCTCCTCGCGGCTGCCGTGTCCCCATCTTACGCCGAGACTGTCGATGCCGCACCTGGCAGCCCCCTCGGCATCGTAGATCCTGTCACCGACGAGAATTGCTCGCGAGCGGTCGGCACCAACGGCGTTAAGGCTGTAATCAAGCACCTGCCACTTATGGTCACGGTTATCGCCAGACGCACCGCCCATAAAGTCGAAATATTTATCAAGGCCGAAAAGCTTCATAATTTTAAGGGCCGTGCCCTCGGGCTTTGAGGTAGCGAGAACTATCGTCTTCCCTGCCCCGCGAAGCTGCTCCAGCATCGAGACGACGCCGGAATATACCTTGTTATCCCACCAGCCGTAAATATTATAATATTCGCGAAATTTTTCAATGGCCTCTACCACCGTATGCTCGTTAAATCCGAACTCCTCCTGCCACACCACGTAAAGCGAGGGGCCGATAAAACGGCGGAGAGAGTCGCGATCACCGTAATCGGTAACGCCCATCTTCTTGAAGGCGTATATAAATCCGTCCACCAGGCCCTGCTCGGGATCGGTAAGGGTGCCGTCAAGGTCGAATGCAATAACGTCATATTTTTTCATAAAGCTTCCCTTGTAAAAATTTAGTCAACATTATTATAGTATAAAATTCCCGAAATGTCAACAAAATATAACAAAAGCCCCACAAAAGTGAGGCTTTTTTGAAAAATGCGGATTAAACAACGCCCTGGGCGAGCATTGCATCGGCCACCTTAAGGAAGCCCGCAATATTGGCACCTGCAACGAGGTTGCCCGCCATTCCGTATTTTGCCGCGGCGGCAGAGGCGTTATTGTAGATATTTATCATAATGGTATGAAGCTTTTCGTCAACCTCCTCGAAGGTCCAG
>JAZQDF010000185.1:0-3610 GCA_045546635.1 Eubacteriales bacterium | reverse complement strand
TATTGCAAGAATTTTCGGCAAAATCATACACAAAATATGTCTTTTAAGACGTGTTCAATTTAGGTTGTTATTGGCTAAATAAGCAATATTGACAAATTAATTTAAATATGTTAGTATATTATTGAATAAAAAATAAAAAAGAAAGAGGTAACCTAAATGAAAAGAAAAATTTTTAGTCTGCTTATCGTCTTTGTTATGATTTTTTCGCTCGTATCCTGTTCCTTTATTGAGGGATTTTTCCCCTCGGGTGACGGCGGAAACGACGTAGACGGCACCCCCGACGGTGACGGCGAAACCCAGCTTCCCGATGACGGTAACGACCAGAAGCCCGGCCCGGGTGACAGCACCGATCCCGAAAAGCCCGATGACGGCACAAGCGGCGGTGAGGATAAGCCCCTCTGTCAGGACGGCTGTACCGATGCAGACGGCGATGCCATCTGTGATAATTGCGGCAACGGCGTTCCCGTCCCCCCCGAGATCGATACCGACCGCATTCCCGTTGTCTTCCTCGCCGGCGACTCTACCGTAAAGACCTATGAGGATAATCAGTATATCGGCGGCTGGGGCCAGTTCCTTGAGCTGTTCCTCGGTGAAGAGGTGATAGTAAAGAACGCGGCACACGGCGGCAGAAGCTCCCGCTCCTTCATTAACGAGGGCCGGCTTTACGACGTACCCGGCTCCTCCTTCACCTTCTCTCAGAACGGTGGCAACTCCATCGGCGACGAGATACAGGAGGGTGACTATCTCTTTATCCAGTTCGGTCATAATGACGATGATACCAAGGCGGCATCCTCCTATTCCACTATGTACGACAGAATGGTTCCCCTTGGCGAGCCTGATGCAAACGGTATCTATCCCGTAATCCCCGCGGAAAAGACCTCGACGAGCGTGCTTCCCGAGGAGTATACCGCAAAGGCTACCGACGCAGAGGAGGCAACCGCCCTTCAGACTATTGCAAAGTACGGCTCGGAGTATTACGCCTACGGCAGCGGTACGTATAAGTGGTATCTTAAGCAGTATATTGATTTTGCAAGAGAGAAGGGAGCGATTCCCGTTCTCGTAACTCCCGTTGCAAGAGTGAAGTTCAACTCCAGCGGCGAGATCGTCGGCGGTGCGGGACTCCACGGCGAGAATTTTGCATATGTTGAGGCTGTTCGCCAGCTTGCCTCCGAGGAGAATTGTCTGCTCATCGACCTTTTCGCCGACAGCAAGACTCTTCTTGAGACCGCAACCCCCACCTTTGCAAATTATCTTATGGCTCTGAAGCCTAACGAGCTTACGGGCGTATGGCCTCTCGGATACGACGCGGCCTACGGCAATATCGATGCGGGCTATACGGGCATTGAGGCTACTCATTATAACAAGTACGGTGCCTTCATTCAGGCGGCGTTCGTTGCCGAGCATATTCTTAAGAATGCCGATGACTTCAGCTTCGCTGACAAGGTGCTTACTGCTCCCGAGACCTATCTCGATCCCTCCAACCTTATTGGCAGAAACACCGTTTCGGCAATTGAGGCTCTCCTCACCGAGATCAACGTAACCAATCCCAATCGCGATTACTACGATCCCGCACAGGTGGTTGATAAGATCGCCGCTATTCCCACCGAGGTAACGCAGGAGAATTATCTTGAGGTACAGGAGCTTTGCGAGATCGCGAGAGACTGCTACGCTAAGGTAAACGTGGATGACAGAGCACTCGTCACCAATCTCTCGCTTCTCGAGGAGATAGAGGCGGCCGTAGAGGCTCTTATTATTGCAAACCGTCCCGAGCCTGTCAAGACGGTTATCTTCTCTGCCGACGATCTTACCCTTGACAGCTATACCGAGACGGTGGTGGAGGGCGACTTTACCCTCGTTGCCACCTCGGATAAGAAGATGGATAAGAAGTCCTCCAAGGTGACCTTCACCTACGGTGACACCACCTATACTACGACCTACGGCCTCAGCGTCGGCGGCAAGGCCTCCTTCGGCTCCAACAGATACGTATCCTTTACGGTTGACGGCCCCTGCAGCGTTACCGTCGCGGTAAGAAGCTCGGGCTCGGATACCAGAACTCTTACTATGGTCAACTCGAATAAGACTACCGTCGGCTCCTTCGAGGCACCCTCTGCCGTCAGCGTATCCACCGTTGAGATCGACGCGGCTGGCACCTACTCGGTCGGCTCGGCAGGCAGCGGTATGTATATCTATATGATCATAATCGAATATTTCGAATAATAATATTGACAAATAAATCCTTCGGTGGTATAATTATCTTAGATAAATATCATTTGAAGAAAGGTTCTTACTGATATGATGAATTCAAAGCAAATCAGAGAGGCTGCCCGTAATGCACTTCGCGGCAACTGGGGCATTGCTGTTCTCGCAGGCCTTATTGCCTCGCTCCTGGGTGCAGGCAGCGGTGCAGGCTTCTCCTTCAACGTTAATTTTAATTTTGAGGACGCCGATTTCGGTACCGAGCAGGTTGCTTACCAGCTTAAACAGCAGGGCGATCAGTTCATTCAGACAATGATCCCCATCCTTATCGTAGCAGCGATTATCGGATTGGTGGTCTCCGTCGTTATGATGATTATCGGCAGCGTGGTTTCGGTCGGTTACGCTAAGTTCAACAGCGATATGGTTGACGGTGTCAAGCCTACCATCGGCACGCTGTTCTCCTATTTCGGACAGCTCAAGACAGCTTTCTGTGCATCCCTCCTTGTATTTATCCGCGTATTTATCGGCACGCTCTTCTTCATTATCCCCGGTATTATCGCGGCCTATAAGTACGCTATGGTATATCACGTTATCGCGGATAACCCGGGCATCTCCGCAAGAGATGCACTGCGTAAGTCAAGACTTATTATGCAGGGCAACAAGTGGCGTTTCTTCTGCCTTTCCTTAAGCTTTATCGGCTGGAATCTTCTCTCTATACTCACCCTCGGCCTTGCATCTCTCTGGGTATACCCTTATATGATGACGGCACAGGCGGTATTCTACGAAGAGGTAAATATTCCCGACGCATATTCCTGGTAAAATCATTACATAATGCCGACGTCTCGGCGAAAGAGCAAATGCACCCGCATTTGCTCTTTTTTACTTTCTTTTGCTTCAAATAATGTAAAATATTATTTACATTATGACGAATAATGTCAAAAAAATGAATAAAGATGGAAAAAAGTTGCAAAAAAATGCTAAAACCTATTGCAAAATCCATTTCTTTGTGATACAATGCTATTATATTTTTATAAGGAGAAAAAACTATGAAAAAGCTGATTGTTTTTATCTTATCCCTTGCTATGATGCTTTCTATGGTCGGATGTCAGTATCTGCCCGAGGACGCACAGTCAAAGCTTGAGGACATCAAGAACGGCATTACCGACACTTTTACCGGAATAATCGATTTTATCCGTGGCGACGATTCTCACGAGCATAACTACGTCGTTACCTCAAGAGAGGATCCTACCTGTGTTAAGGACGGTCTTGAGAAGGTAATTTGTAATATTTGCTCCGAGAAGAGCGAGCGTGTTATTCCTGCACTCGGTCACGATATGCGTGACGGCGGTAAGACGGATCCCACCTGCGTTCTTGACGGTAAACAGATTTATGTATGCTTCAAATGCGGTCAAAT
>JAZQDF010000184.1:0-2102 GCA_045546635.1 Eubacteriales bacterium | reverse complement strand
CATCGTAACGATATTCTCCTGAAGATACTTCAGCGTTGCACCACCCACATAGCTCTGCAGAGTATCCTTGATTCTGTTGTTTGCCTGACGCACTCTTCGACGAATATCCGCAAGAGTCGGGCTCGCCTCGTCTGCAATAATATCCTCCGAAATAATGGAACGGGTAATGCTGTCCTCAAGCTGTCTGTTTGGCATAAGACGGCTGAATATCTCGTCAAGACTGGTCTCGAAGGTGCGGTCTGTGCTTGAGTAGTCTATTACCGCTCTTGCGGAGCGAAGAAGCGACGCGATCTCAAGAAGCTCCATCGGTGAAAGAATTGCACCCTTATACGCACGCTCTGCCGCCGCAACAACACGCTCCTCCGCCGAGAAGGCGGGATAGCCCTTGGCATTGATCAACCGCTTAGCGTCATCGGTCCTTCTCTGCCTCGCAATTACCGTATCGTAATCGTCAGAGGGAGTAAGGCTCGCCGCCCTTGCCTTCGCACCGTCGGTGGATGCACAGTCGATAAGCTGCTCTATTATTTTGTCATATTCCAGAGTGGATAGTGTTTTTGCCGTAAATAGCATTTTATTCTCCCAAATAAATCTATGTCAGACTAAGCTATCTGACTACACTTTTATAAAATTCCAAGGATTTGTACGAGCGACCGAGCTGATTAAGTATAAACTCCTCTGCCGCCCTTGCGAACAAATGCATATCCTCGTCGGATATGTTGAAGGAAAACACCCTTTCAACAGGCGAATATATGCAATAGCCGAGGGCGATCTTCGCCCCCTCCGAGAGAATGCAGATAATATGACTCTCGTGTGGATCCTCGTGCTCTGCCCTGGCCTTCTCGCGTTTCTCATGACAGTCGCGGCACTCAATAACGCCGCCCATAATATCAAAGAAAAAGTCGCCCGACTGTCCGTCACATCTATGGCAGGATATAACGTCCGGCATAAAGCCGAGAAGGGATGCCGCACGGATCTCAAAGGCTGCTTTGATCTTTTTTATAGAATAAAGTCCCTTCGAGATAGCGTAAAGAGAATTCAGCGAGAGTCTGAGCAGCTCCTTATCCGCCTCGGCAATTGTGACGTCAGAGAGGATCTCGCCTATGTAATTGGCAAGAGCAAGTCCCTCGATGGTCTTTCCTATATCAAAGAAATTTTCAATAAGCTCGGCTTCCTTGATCCAATACTTGTCCCCCTGCTTGTAAAGGACGTATCGTCCGTAGCAGAACTGCACCGTAGCGGCAAGCTTTCTGCTCTTCAGCGACCTTGCACCCCGTGCCAGAGCCGTCATTGCCCCCTGCTCCTCGGTAAAAATGGTGACCAGGCGGTCGGTCTCCTTAATATCGACCGTACGGATGATAAGTCCGCGAACCTCGGTGGTCATCAGTCCTCGTCCTTAAAGCCGAAGTCAGAGATGTTGAAGCCCGAGTCACGCCAATTTTCCTTAACCCTTACGTAAAGATCGAGGAAAACCTTGGAATCAAGCATTCTCTCTATATCCTGGCGGGCGTAAGAGCCGATCTTCTTGATAAGCGAGCCGCCCTTGCCGATAATAATTCCCTTATGGGACGCCTTCTCACAGTAAATTTCGGCACGGATGGAGATAAGATTGCCCTCCTCACGCCATTCCTCGATGGTAACGGCGGTACCGTGGGGAATCTCCTCGTCAAGCATACGGAGAAGCTTCTCGCGGATGATCTCGGCGACGAGCTGACGCTCGGGCTGATCTGTTACGATGTCATCGGGGAAGAACCACTCGCTCTCGCGAAGGAACTTCTCACACTCGGAGATAAGTATGTCGACACCCTTGCCATTCTTTGCTACCATAGGCACTACCGCCTCAAAGTCAAAGGCCTCGGCGTAGGCTGCTATGGTCTTCGCAACGTTCTCGGGACGGACGGTGTCAATCTTGTTGATAACGAGAATGGCACGAATTCCCTCTGACTTGAAACGCTGGATCATCTTCGCCTCAATATCACCGACAGATTCTCTTGCCTCAACAACGAGAATTGCGGTATCAACGCCCGCAACGGTATTGGAGGTCTGCTTTACCATATAATCGCCAAGCTTGGTTCTGGGCTTATGAATACCGGGGGTATCGAGGA
>JAZQDF010000183.1:0-4233 GCA_045546635.1 Eubacteriales bacterium | reverse complement strand
CTTAACTTGACAAAATCAGATAACATCTTCCTTGAATGAGTTCCTGTACTCCTTCGGCGTCATACCAAATGCCGCCTTGAAGGTCTTGGCAAAATAGGAAGCATCGGTAAATCCGCACTCCTCGGCAATCTCCGCCGCACTCTTGTCCGACAGCTCGAGCAGCCTTTTTGCACATTTCAGTCGGTATGCGATGATATACTGACGAAGTGTCATCCCCTTTCTCTCCTTCAGCATTCGACTGACGTAGAAGGGGTGATAGCCGAAGATGGCACCGATCTCGGTGTTTGATATTTCATCAGACACATTCTCCCTGATGTAGTTGTCAAGCTCCTCTACCATTCTGGCAGGCAGGGCGTTTTCGTCCGATGTCTCTATGATCTTAAGCAGCACCAGCTTGAACATTGCCGATATCTGTGCTCTGTAATGTCCCTCGGCAGAGGTGAAGATGTTGCTCATCCTGATGAACAGATCACGGTCGGATTCCATATCGGGCAGCAGGATATACCTTGCCAGTGGGCCTTCAATACCGTCCCTGTGGCAGAGTCCCTCGTCGTAGTCGGCTATGGCTACGGGGGCAAGTCTGTCCTTTGGCTCGGGATTTGTGTCGGTAGGATCAAAGGTAACTACTACCGCACGAAGATACTTGCTCTTCAGCCTGTAGGGTACACCTGCGGGAATATAGAGCATATTTCCCGGTGCAAGATGGCCGAGCTTTTCTCCGCCAACAACAGCGGTCAGCTCGCCCGAAACTATGTAAATAACTCTTGAATCATATCCCACGCACTCGTCCGTGCGGTTTATCCTCTCGTAAAGCGAAACCGAGCGTATCAGGGGATTGAGTCTTGTGTAGTCCATTTTGTGTCCGTCCTTTTCATTTTTCCGGAAATTTGGCCTGTAAAAAGCGTATCGCCGACCGAAAATCCGACTTAAAATATATTTATCCAATATAATTTTACCACGCGACGGACCTAAAATCAATGATTTTCGGCAAATTTGCTTTTAAAAGTGGTAAAAAATAAAGAAAAATCGTTCAAAACACCGAGATTTTAGGAATGCAAAAATTTTTTCAAAAAACTTTTCAAAAACATCTTGACAAAATGCAAAAAAGATAGTATAATAGACAAGCTGAACAAAGCAAGGCCCGTTGGTCAAGCGGTTAAGACGTTAGCCTCTCACGCTGAAAACATGGGTTCGATTCCCGTACGGGTCACCACAATATAACCAGTCGAACCCGACTGGTTTTTTGTTTTATTTAGACCATTCAACTTAAGGGGTGATTTAATGAATAGGTTGATAGGCTTTATCAAGGTTTTTAAATCGCAGCAAGTTACACAAGATGATATTATCAAATTTTCAGTTTCTGTTATTCGTTCTTCCATAGTAGATTATGATTATTCTGAAACGCTTCGCAAAAAAGGGTGGAAATTAAGTGAAACACTTGACAGTTTCATTGATACAATGAACGAACAAGAAATCGGCACATGCCTTACTGCAATAGTTGAGTGCGAGAGGGTTGATGAGTTTCTAAGCAACGGAATCATTCTTAAGCTATTAGGAAAGCTTTGGAAGATGGTTCCGGATTATTTTTATAGTCCCGAACCTCCCAAATATGTAGTTGTTAGATGTTCTCATTTTGGTACAGGCATACCAGGTTGGCGATTAAGCGAAGTAGATTTTTATTGTTTTGCCAAAGATTACCCTACAGCTAAAAAAATAAAGGAATCTTGGGAAGGCTATGGTAAATTTCCGTTCACGATAAAATATGAGAATTGGATCAACAAGGGCGGCGAAGACTATAACGATGGTTTGCCTTTTGATACCAAACGTTATAGAAGATATATTTAATAATTATAGCTCAAAGGTAGCTTCAAAGCCCCTTTGGGTTATTTTTATTTTTTGATTAGATAAAAAGAAGTCCCGATGAACCTCCAAATTAGGTTCATCGGGATCAGTATTATTGCCACATATATAGAATATTTCTATCCTATCCTCATAGAGAATTATCTTGTCAATCAAAAGTTCAATCATCGCCTTCGGCTCGGATGCAAGAGCCTCGATTATAAACTTTTCTACGTCTTCTTTTTTTAGTGTCCTGTCAAGCTTATTTTCTTCGGCAGCAATCTTCATATTGATTTCTGCCAGCGAATTTTCAAGCTCGGTCATCCTCGCCTTGGTTGTTGAGGTTATAATACCTTCTTCTATTGCCATCATAACGTTATCAAGTGACTTTTGAATTTTAGCCCTTTCGCTAATAAGCAAATTAAGAATGCTTTGTTCCTTAGATATCTGTTCGTTAAGCTTAACAACCTCGTCTGCAAGCAGTGAAATATTTTCTGGTGTGTTCAAAAGTCTGAGCGTCGTATCAATTACAAGCTTTTCAAGACGTTCCTTTCGAACACTGTTTTTTCTGCAGCCACGGAAACGCTTTTTGTTAGAGCAGGTGTAGTAGAATTTCATTTCACCATTTTTTGCCGTTCCGCTGTCACCGTTGATCTTCATACCGCATCTGCCGCAATAGAGCTTTCCTTTCAGTAGAAATTCCGTATTACGACTGTTCGAACCAAGTTTATTCTTTGCCATCATCCGTTGTACTTGGTTAAATATCACCGGATCAACAATTTTTGGATACATATTCAGATAAACCTCACCGTCATATCTGTAAACACCGGTGTATTTTTCAAGCTTGAGAATCTTAAATAGTGTGCTCTGGTATATAGGCTTACCGTTATAGAGAATACCACGTTTGTTTAATTCATCAAGAATCTCCCTAACGCATCTTCCCGATACGTATAGGTCAAATATTAACCTTACTACCGCTGCTCGCTCCTCGTGAATGAGGACCTTTTTGTTTTCCACCCTATATCCATAAGGTGGTCTGCCGCCAAGAAAGTTTCCTTTGCGTCGGCTTTCCTGCTGACCTCTCCTTACCTTCTGTGCAAGCTCGACTGAGTAGTATTCCGAAAGACCTATAAGTACGTTTTCAAGAAGAATACCGTCAAGGTTTTTACTTCCGTCAATATTAACCGACGTTCTCTGCGTTGCCGAGATAAGAATGATTTTGTTTTTAGATAGCCTCTGCTTGTTTAATGCTATCTCAACAGAATTTCTTCCAAATCTGTCAAGAGCATAAACCAAAACTATATCCCATATTGGATTTTTGTCGGCATCAGCCAACATCTTTTGAAATGCGGCTCTGTTATCGTTAGTACCCGTAGTAGCTCTGTCTATGTACCTGTCCACGATAACAATATCGTTCTGTGCCGCAAATTCGTTACATACACGAAGCTGACCTTCAATAGACTGCTCGGTCTGCTTCTCACTTGAATATCTTGCATAAATTACTGCTGTTTTCATTAGTTTTTACCTCCTAAATTATAAAATTGTTTTTCATTTTTCTTTCGGCAGGAGCAACCAAAACGAGAGCACCCAAAGTTGTCAAGGGATTAGGCGAAAATATTGTATTTGACTACTCCTTTTATTGAAGTTTTCAACAATATTTTCACCCCCTTGACAACGACGGTGATTTCGTTTACGCTCCGCCCGGCGAAAGATAAATTAGTTCGCCTTCTTCATTTGTTTTATTACCTCGGGACTAACCTCGCCCATATATACACCGTCCCGAAAGCAAGAAAAATTATCAAACAAAAGTAGTTTTCTGTCCTCTATACCAATGGTGCAAGCTACGTCGTCATCAAGTATATCCGAGATAAAATATGTTGGTGTGTTCTTGGAGTAAAAGATCCTCTCGCCCGACTTTTCAATGTACTTCATTAAATACGTAGTTGCATACTTAAGAGCATTTTTATCAAGTGGGGAGAAATCGTTTCTTCCAAACCTTTCCGTAAAATAAGTATTCTGTCTTGTAATCTGCATCTGGTGGGTTTTGGTGCTGTAATCTCTCTTATCCACAAGCTCGCCTATCATCTCTGGGATATAGAAAATACCGTGAAAATGTAAACGATTATTAGCAGGAGAGCGTTCCCAAACGCCTATTATCACCCAATTTCGTCTTGACACGAGTTTTTTGAATGCATTAGATAACCTCTTTCTGAAACTGTCTTCCGTATGCTTTTTATCGTCATAAGTAAACGTGCAGAAATAGTTCCAATGACCCAAATTTATCTTTCTCGCAAGACGCATTCGCCTTACTATTAAATTCCTCATTTTACGTTCCATCTGTGCCTTTACGTATTCGGCTGCCTTTTCTTTACTTTCAAACTTTTCTTCCATAGC
>JAZQDF010000182.1:0-4050 GCA_045546635.1 Eubacteriales bacterium | reverse complement strand
ATGGCTACATCCGACTTCCGAATAAAGATAAGGAATCATTTTATGACGGAGGCGAAGAAAATCCTCTGCCACCCTCTCTACCGCATAGCTTCTCTTCCAGGGCTCCTTACCCATAAAGTCGGAGTTTGAGGAATGAAGTCGGTTTATAGGACTGAACACGCCATACTGAAGCCAGCGGAGATAAAGCTCGTCATCCTGGACGCCGTGCATATGACCGCCGATGTCGTGGCTCCACCAGGTGTAACCCGAGTTCGCGGCGGAGTTAGTGAAATATGGCTGGAAATCAAGGCTCTTCCAGGTGCAATGAGTATCACCCGAGAATCCGAGAGGATATCTGTGACTGCCAAGGCCCGAATAGCGTGAAAGAATAAGCGGACGCCTGCCCGCCCTTCCGCTGTCAAGGCTGTGATAATGATTCAACGCCCAGAGAGGATCAAGACCGGGAAGACTCGTCTTGGTTCCCTGCTGCCAATCTATCCACCAGAAGTCAACGCCATCCTCCTCATAGGGATGATGAAGCAGGTCAAAATATGCAGACATAAATTCGCGGTCGGTGACGTCGAAGGAAATTGGCTCCTTCTTTTCGGGATCTCTGCCAAGCCTTTCGCACATCTCATCATACTGATCCTCAAAGAATCGGACGCCCTGGGATGGATGAACGTTCAGAGTTATATGGAAGCCCCTGTCGTGAAGCCAGGTAAATAGCTCCTTATAATCAGGAAAAAGCTCGGTATTCCAGCTGTATCCCGTCCACCCGGGCAGAGCAAGATTATAGAGAGCCTCCTGCGGACAGGTTGGCTTTGCCGCCCTTGCCCCCTCACCGAAGCGGTCGATAACGTCGGTCCAATGCCAATCCATATCAATGGTAGCGACGGTTATGGGAAGGCTCTTATCTATGAATTTCTGCATCAGGGAGCGGTATTCCTCCTGAGTATACGCCCTGTATCTTGACCACCAGTTGCCAAGGGCAAACTTAGGTATAAGTGGCACCTCGCCCGTCAGACGAAAGAAATCGCGAAGCTGAGAAAGATAATCGTGTCCGTAGGCAAACCAATATTTGTCGGTACATTTCGGGCGGGGAGAAGGGCTGCCGTCGGGATTAATAAGCAGGCTGGCCGAGTCGTCCATTACCGACGCACCCGAGAGCGAGGTTATACCTCTCTCAAGCTTAACAGGGCCGTTTGCCATATCAAGAGTGCGGGCTGTTCCGGGAAGCTTGTCTCTTGTAAAATCAATGACGGATTCATTAGTATCCTCAATATAAACCGATAAAACCTCACCGCTCTCCTTACTTACGGAAAAGCAGGCTGCATCGGTTGTAACGGTGATGCTTTTACCAAGGACACCCACGCTATAATCAATATTGCCGTAGTCAATATCGCAAAATTCCCTGCTCTGCACGGTCTGGGTAGGAAGGTCGGTAAAGCTGCCCTTCTCTGTTCTCAGAAGGCGTGGAGTTATCAGGCTGATGCGAAGATCATCTCGTTCAAAGACTATCATACCAATCTCCTGTCGGTCAAAATTATATGTAATAAAATTATATCACGCGTAGGTGAATTTGTCAATTAAAAATAAGACAAGAAGCCTCGGTGACAAAAATCGCCCTTTTTCATATACTGTATCAGAGAGGTAGAGACCTCTTATAAAAAGAAGGAGATATAAAATTGGCAACGTTTTATAATCAGGCAACGCTTAACCTTAACGGAAGAAGACTTACGTCGAATCAGACCGAGGGCGAGGTGCTTACCCGCGTAACCCTTACGAAAACGGCAGTCAGCGGTGATTACGGCCCCGGGGATAATATCGTATATGCAATCACCCTTGTAAATACCGACGGCACGGTGAAAAATGATATTACACTTACCGATAATCTCGGTGTAATTACCCTGCCGGGCGGCAACGAGGTCGCTCCTCTGTCGTATACGGGCGGAAACGTTTTATATTATCAGAACGGTATTCTTCAGCCTACCCCGGCCGTTACTGCAGGGCCGCCCCTCGTTATTTTGGGAATTGATATTCCTGCAGGCGGCAACGCCGTAATTCTCTACGAGGTGGAGGCAAATGAATACGCCCCCCGCGGCGAGAACGCATTTATTAATAACGAGGTGACGGCCGACGGCGAGGGGCTTTGCGACCTGCTTACCGACACCGCTACAATTCCAACGAGAAACGAGGCAACGCTGTCCATCGCGAAGGCGATTTGTCCCGATACCGTCAGCTGCGGTGATGAGATAACCTATACCTTCATTATACAGAATACGGGTAATACCGCTGTGGTAGCAACCGATAATCTGACGGTTACCGACCTGTTTGATCCCCCGCTGACGAACATCAGAGTAGCACTTAACGGCACGCCTCTTACCGAGGGGACCGGTTATACCTACGACGAGACGACCGGCGAATTTGCCACCGTCGGAGGTGCTATTCCTCTGCCTGCGGCAGCCTTCGCGAGAGACCCCGTAACGGGCGTGGTCAATACTACTCCCGGCGTGGCCACTCTTACGGTTACAGGTACTATTTAAATACAAAAAGGGTTCTGCCTGAAAATATCGCCGCGTTTTGCATTTTGCTTAACACGGCGATAATTAATTTATTTAGCTTTCGGCAGGCGTTATCTGTGCCGCTCTTCTCTTTTGGGGCTGAACTCCCTCGGTCACGGTGAACCAGAATTCGCATCCGTCACCCACGCCCGACTCAACGCCGATCGTCTCGCCGTGAGCATCAATTATAGTCTTACAGATATATAGACCGAGGCCGACGCCGCTCTTATCAAGGCCGCGGCTCTTGTCGGACTTGAAGAATCGGTCAAAGACGAGCTTAGAGTCCTCGTCCGACAGGCTCTCGCCCTGGTTGTATACCGAAACCTTCAGCTTAGTATCGGTGATACGGTTTATTTTGATTCTGAACTTACCGCCCTCACGGGAAAATTTTATAGCGTTATGGCATAGGTTGTATACCACCTGGTAAATAGCGTCCTTATCGGCGTGTGCGTACATACCGTCAAACTCGGCATCGAACTCAACGTCAAGATGCTTATCCTCTATCTTCTGCTCGAAGGAGATGAGAATGATCCTGGCCACCTCGGCGATATCAAAGTCCGTAAAGGTAAACTTACGCTCGCCCGACTCCAGCCTGGAAATATCAAGAAGCTGGGATACGAGGCGGGAGAGTCGGTGTACCTCGGCCGAGATGATTCCGAGATAATACTCGTGCTTCTCGGGCGGAATGGCTCCCGAATTAATACCGTCGATAAAGCCGGCAATGGTGGTCATCGGCGTGCGGAGATCGTGAGAGACGTTAGCAAGGAAGGAGTTTCGCATCTTCTCAAGGCTCTCAAGCGAGTCTGCCATATTATTAAACGCCTTACCAAGCTCGGCGACCTCATCATTACTCTTGCTGACGGTGACTCTTGCCGAGAAATCACCCTTCGCAAATTTTTTCGCCGCGACGGTCATCTTTTTCAGGGGCTTCACGATACGGTCGGTTATGAAGTATGCGGCAACCACCGCCGCTATCATTACCCATATAGAGCTGTTGATAACTACACGCCGCGTTATGCTTACGAATTCGTTCTCACGGTTGGTGGAGGTCATAACCATAACGTAGCCCTCGATCTCGTCACCACGCTCTATGGCCTTTGCATATACCATATACTTACCGTTAAGAGCACCGCCAACCTCACCGTTGTAGACGTATACCGTCTCGCCCTTCTCATCGGTCTGCTTTTCAAAAAAGGACATATCCAGATTACCGAGACCGTTTTCAATATCTATAATCGGCTCCTTATTCTCGGTGTCATCCGAATGGGCTGTGGAAAGCAGCATTTTACCGTTGCCGTCGGTAATGATAACGTCGTAATCCGAATTAAAGCTTATCATCGGCTCGATCGAGTCGTAGATATAAAAGACCTCGTCCTCTATTCTCTCGACCTCGCCCTCGCGGATAAGACCGACTATGATCTCGCACTCCTTACCAAGTCTACGCTCGGTATCGCTGAAGGCATAGGTACGCACCATAGCGGTAATTATAAGTCGGGAGGCCAAGCGGTCT
>JAZQDF010000181.1:0-3394 GCA_045546635.1 Eubacteriales bacterium | reverse complement strand
CCTTCATCTATCAGGGACAGGAGATCGGTATGACCAACTGGTATCCAAAGGACCCCGAGATGTACGAGGACGTACAGACAAGATGGCAGTACTTTAACGTCAGGACCAAGGCCTCGCCCGAGAAGAGACTTCAGCGTCTGTGGCACGGCTCACGCGACTCGGCACGTACCCCAGTACAGTGGTCTTCCGAGAAGAACGCAGGCTTTACCGACGGCACGCCCTGGTTCTACGTCAACGAAAACTACACCGAGATCAACGTTGCCGACCAGGAGGGCGATCCTGATTCGGTTCTCAACTTCTACCGCAAGGCAATAGAGCTGAGAAAGACGCTCTCCGCCGTAAGACACGGAGATTACAACGAGCACTTCAAGTCCTCCTCCAAGGTTTACACCTACACCCGCGAGGACAAAAGACAGAAGCTGCTTATCGTCTGCTCCTTCACCGACAAGGCGGTTAAGATGAGAGCACCTAAGGATTTTGACCTTACGAAAGCCACGCTACTGCTGACGAACTACAAGGAGATCGGCGATACCCTTAAGCCCTATGAAACGAGAGTATATCTTTTGGGGAAATAATATAGAAATTACACAATTCTCCTTATCGGAGAGCAATTCTACAACCTATTACTTGCAAAGCCTCGTCGCTTCTGATATCATTTAACTGAAGGGGGTGATTATATGCGTATCGGTGAAAAGATAGCGGAAATGCGTAAGCAGAATAATATGACTCAAAAGGACCTGGCAGAAAAACTGAACGTATCCGACAAGGTCATATCGAAATGGGAAACCGGTAAATGCCTGCCCGACGTAGAGATGATGATGAGGCTGTCAAGGGCCTTGGGCGTTTCGATTTCCGAGCTATACGAATGTATAGAAAATACAAAAGACGGTACAAAAGAGGATTACAACGAGGAGAGAATATGGCAATATAAAAAATACAGTATAGTTTCCTGCTTTTTAATTCTGTTATCTCTTGTCTTTCTTCTCTTTCTGACGAATAACTGGTCGAGATTTGATAACATTGAGGATATTCTCCGCTTTATCCTGATAATGTTTTCTATAGTCTCGTTTACATTGGGAATTTTCTTTCAGATTACTCAATTTATTCGCTTGTATAGCTATAGCAAAAACAAATATTATAGAGAAGAATATGTCAAGGTTATGAAAAAATACGGTATTATTTTTCTTGTATGCCTCTCGGCAGTTTTAATTATTCCTCTTATTGTTATTGTTATCGCTAACGTTGTTGATATTTTAAATTAAAAGGAGATTATAAATGAAGCTTGTATCATTTGTTGTAGTATTGTGTCTTTTATGTTCTTTATTTGGTTCCCACTGCTCGGTATTTGCTATAGAATTTGACAATTCTGAAATTGTTAAAAAGTCTGATTCCTCATTCAATTATAATTTTAATGCTGAAAACATTGCAAATTATCATATAGAAGAAGACAATATCGTTATTTATGGAAACTATACGGAATTTGATTCCTCGCTTCTTTATTCGCTTACTCACAATAAAAATAAAATTTGCATTTTTTACGACATAGACTTAACGGATAATGTGAGTAGCAGTCATGAAGTAATGTGTAACAATGCAACAATCTACTATTACAAAGACGATGTTCCTCATATTCACTCATATATAAGCAACTCGACAGAAATTCAGGAGCTAATTCAAGACATCAATAGTTATGTAAACGAAATACTTTCAGAAATCAACAATGAAAGTGAGCGAACCGACATCTCTAGTGCTTTCTCACAGTATAGTATGTATACAACCGGTAATGAATCATTTGAAGAAATTCACAGTGGTTCGTTTAGAAAGGAAGAGAAGCCATATGGATATATAGATTGCAACTATTCTGTCAAAAAATACAGAGCAAATGACGTAAGCAGCCTTTATATTGTTGAATCTCATTTTTACTTTACTCCGGGAAAAATGGCTATGAATTTGGGTGATAATAGTTTTGATAATTGGCTCAACAGTTCAGGTTATGCAAAAATAAAGACATCAATAGCTTCTAACGAGGTTGGATACAATCAGGTTCGTTACGGTGGTACACCCGTTTTCAAGGATGCATACCCTGTAAACAATCCCGGTGTAATTACAATTGGATCGTCCTATAGTCAAGGTAATACGCTCGGTTACTCTTATACCAATGGTTTCAGTTTAGATAATGCAAGTTTTGAGTCCGGAAGTAGTACAAGTCAAAATACAACATATGGGTACAATAAAGCTTATCAATACCCGGAGCCTGCACTTTCCGCACAAAAGGATCCTATGGACGTAGAAAAGTTTACCTGGCTTTATACATACGTTACTCCCAGAAATGAAACGAACCACTTATTAGTCGGATATATGTATGAAATGAACAATAACGGACACGATCTGCTTGAAGGTGACGTTGCAATAACATTCGAATACGAAATGACGGTTTATAACGATAATTGGTGGGCATTCTTTAATAAAAATCATACATTTAGCGGCTCTACCTTCCGCAATCATTATTAATTATTACTTCTGACGGAGCAACCTTGGTTGCTCCGTTTTTATTGTTTTTTGCTCAAATCATTGACATTGAAGGATTTTATGATGTATAATATTTTTAATAATACATTTTATGTTTTAATTTATATAGGGCACCAGATGCTCTCAAATACTGCGAGAGCTTATGCGGTAGGCAAGTAATTATTCAAAAAGCGAGGTACATATATGGGATTTTTTGATTTTTTCAAAAGGCTTAAGGATAGAAAAGACAAGAACACAATAACCGTCGCAAGAAGGAATAGCGAGAAAAAGAGAGAGCTCACACCCGAGGAGCTGCTTATAAATAAAATGTGGGATCTGTGGGCGGAGGAAAAGCTTCCCTCCCCCGTAGCCGATCTTATGCTATATCAGGCGGAGGTCAACAACGGCGGACACGATCAATTTTTCTTTAACCTTGACAACTCCCTTGACGACAATGCTCTTGATAAGGCGATGGCGGCGTTACGCTCGGTTCTGACGGGCGGCCTGCTTGATAATCTTGAGCGTGCCTATGCTGCCTTCAAGTCCTACGACGATGACGAGGATGGAGCAGCAAAGATCGAGGATGAGTGTGACGATTACTATTATGATCACGAGGATGAGATAAATCTGCTGCTTGAGAAGCTGTGGGCAGATATTGATATTTGATATGAAGAAAACACTTATTGAAAAAATCCCTATAATCCTACCCGAGAGTATAGCAAGGCTTGCCGACGGGGCGAGGATATACGACAGCTCCTCATCACCCGAGGCAAGAGTCTACTTTATTGACCGCGATGGCGGATATTATCTGAAGCGAGCTAGTAAAGGGAGCCTTCAGCGTGAAGCGACTATGACCGAGTATTTTCACAAGAAGGGGCTTGGTGCC
>JAZQDF010000180.1:0-6308 GCA_045546635.1 Eubacteriales bacterium | reverse complement strand
TTCCCCTCGATGCAGATAGACCTGAGCTGCCGTCGGCGGTAGTCCGTACTGCCGAGATCCAGGTGAAATACGAGGGATATATCCGACGCGAGCTTTCCGAGGTGGAGAAGCAGAAGAAGCTGGAGGATAAACGCTTGCCCGCCGACATAGACTATAAGAGTATCGCAGGCCTGCGACTTGAGTCGGCAGAAAAGCTTGATAAGATACGTCCGATGAGCATCGGCCAGGCGTCGCGTATCAGCGGAGTTAACCCCGCGGACATAAGCGTGCTGATAATATACCTCGGCTCATATAATAAGAAGGATAGAAAATAAAAAAATCCTGTCGGGCGGGATAGTGTTTTCCCAAAAAGCCTGACGAAAGGAATGGTCATAAATATGGAACAGCATATTCGCACCGAGATGATGCTTGGCACCGAGGGTGTGCGGCGGCTTCGTGACGCCCGCGTTATTATCTTCGGCGTCGGCGGTGTCGGCGGCTTTGCGGCAGAGGGTCTCGCCCGTGCGGGCGTCGGCCATATCGAGCTTGTGGACTCCGACCGCGTGTCCCTCTCTAATATCAACAGGCAGATAATAGCCACCCACCGCACCGTAGGACAGTATAAGACCGAGGCTATGCGTGACCGCATTGCCGAAATAAATCCCGCGGCAGAGGTGCTATGTCACAGCTTTTTCTTTGATAATGATACAAAATGTAAATTTGACTTTACAAAATACGACTATATCGTGGATGCAATCGACTCCCTCGGGGCGAAGGTAGAGCTTATTTGTACGGCACACGCCGCCGCAACGCCTATAATCTCTGCTATGGGTGCGGGCAACAAGCTTGATCCCACTCGCTTTGAGGTGTCCGATATATCAAAAACCACCGTTTGCCCCCTTGCCCGTGCGGTACGCATCGCCCTGCGTAAGCGTGGTATCAATCATCTGAAGGTGGTCTACTCGAAGGAGCCGCCCGTCATCACCGAGCCGACAGCTGACGGCGAGAGCCGCCGCGTCCCCGGTAGCCTGTCCTTCGTCCCCTCGGTAATGGGCCTTATCATCGCCGGCGAGGTTATTAAGGATATTGCAATTAATTGAATAAAAATGCCTATGAATAGCGTGACGTCCTTAACGGATAAATCACGAAATCCATAGGCTTTTTATTAACGGTCATTTCCTTGCAGAACACGAGGTATTGCGGATACGTAAGAGATAACAGAAACCCCGGTCAAATTATTATGGGTATGGAAGAAGAATACGATATCTGCAAGGAGTAAGCTTTCCAATAGTAATAATTATTCATTATATATCATAAAAGTATTGACATACTACTTGTGATATGCTAAACTAAAATAAAAGGGAATTTGTTGCCCGTAATACAAACGCAGAGGCGGGCAATAATGTCACCACCTCTGCGTTATTTAGGAGGGAATTATGAAAAAAACAGTTAAATTAATTTCCGCACTTTTGGTTTTGGTGCTTTCTATTATGGCACTTTCCTCCTGTGGCTTGATTGATTATGTTATCGGTACAGATGACGGAGGCAACGAAATACCTCCATTACCTTCAGGCGGAAAGCACAGGCGTTTTGATGATTGTCTTGAGCTTGCAGGCTTTTGCAATCAGGTTAAAGACAGCCTTGAAGGTAGATTCCTATATCTTGATCTTACGCCCGCTCTCGAGGAGGGAAGAATTTCCGACAGATTATATAGCTATAAGGATTCCTATTCGCTTCATTATAAAGAGAGTGAGGAGGGAATGTATATTGACTCGTGGATGTCTTCGGAAATTAAGTTTTATGCCGAGGAGCTTGGTACCGATACCGATATAAATATGGACGTTCCGGGTCATTCTATGACGCTTGAGTTGATTTCGCTTCCCCAAAAACGCATCGGCCGTTATTTGCGATATGAATTTTATTCCTATGACTCTGATAAATACATAGTGAAGATATACAGCGGTAACGTTCTTGTTGCGTATATGAATTATTCCACCGGGTTGGATATTTCTCAGGAGTGGTTGATTTCATTTTTATATGATTATCTTGTGAAAATTTAAAAAATGAGTTGAAAAAATATAGCTTTTGACTTTTATAAAAAAACGGCGAGACGTCTCGCCGTTTTTTTGTTTTTTGAAATTTTTGAATATTTTTTTGTTTTTTTGCAACCTTTTCACTATTTTTTTTGTCTTTATATATGAAAGGTAAAAAATATTTAAAAAATTTCAATTTTCGTGAACCATTTTGGCTTCAAAAAAGAGATTAATATATATAGAGGGAATATAATGGCAATTATGAACTTTTTGGGGGAGGTATACGCCAATGGGCTATTGAGGTGAAAGCCGTATATAAAACCGTTGACATATTTTTTTATATATGGTAAAATAAAACAAAAGCATTTGGTCAATAAAGGAGAAAAATATGAAAAAAACAGTTAAATTAATTTCCGCACTTTTGGTATTTGTGATTTCTATTACGGCACTTTCCTCCTGCGGCGGTATTAAACGGTATAACAACGGTTTTTATAAAACAAATCCTTCATACCAATATTGGTGGGAAGAAGATTACGCAGGATGCATTGATAATATAGAACGCATAAAATCTCATGGCAGTAGCTTCGTTGAAGCTATACCCGTTGATTACAAAGGCGATCTTTTTGATATGAAATACTGTATATTTACTGATTTAAATAAGACCGATAAGGAAGCCGGCCTTTTCGTACGCCACTTTGATAAAAAGATTGAAGACGTTTTGGTAATGTGCTATGTCTTTCTTGAAGATGTAAAATTAAGAGATTTAAAACGCTCGTATTTTATGGAAGAATATAAGGCGTATAGAATTATTATAGACGTAGATTATGCCAAAAATCACGGTTTTAACTATGATGGATTAACGGCAGATATGTTGGAATGCACTGAAAGTTATGATACGGAGAACAAGCAGATAATGTATAATTATACGTTAAAGGAAAATAACGAGCTTGTTCTTTCCATAGAGACGTTTAAGTTTAGAAACGAAAAGCTTAGTGATGAGGTTATTCAGGCTATTCTTGATTCCGTGGACGTAGAAACTTATAAATATATGCAGGAGTAAACTTAATCACGCCTTTACAACGTATTCAAAAAATGGCACAGCTTGTGATATGCTAAACTAAAATAAAAAGGAGAATCGATATGCGTAAGATTATAGCACTTGTATTAGTTAGCATAATGGCGTTTTTGCTGGTTGGCTGCGAGGCTATTAAGGACGTGATAGACGACATACCCGGCAAAAACCCGACGGGAAATCCCGACGCAAAATATTGGGGATACGTTTTTCTTGAATCCGACGAGGAGCTTTCCCGCCTGTGGGATATACGCAAGAGCAGTCTTGTCAAGGACGGCAAGGAGTGCGAAAAGCTGTATTCCTTTGACGACAATGCTCTCGACGGATATAAAACGGTCTATTACTTTGAGGCACCTAATGCCTGGGTGACATATCCTATTTCGCTTGACGACTACTTTGCCGACGTAAGAGCCATCTCCGAGGCATCCTACGTTATTGATACAGACGCGGAATACTGTGACTGCGGCAGCTCCACTCACGAAGCCGTACCCTACGTACCCGAGGAGCAGAGCGATTATTTGAAATATCCCCTTATCTCTATATCAAAGTCGAAGAGCCTTGATAATGCTAAGATTATAGCTATTGAGGACGGTTCTCTTATTACATATAGCTATGAGCTCGGATGGCCCAGCGGACACAAATACGTTTGTAGCTATAACGGCGAAGAGGCGTTCGTTATCAATAGCTGTCGCGAGCTTTCGCAGGATACCCTTGCGAGACTGTTCGAGCATATCATCGTTGTGGAATAATCGGCGTTGACAGGACAATCTGTCTATGCTAAACTAAAATAAAAGGGAATTTATTGCCCGTAATAAAAACGCAGAGCAGGTGATGTGACAAGCCGTGCTCTGCGTTTTTATTTTATTTTGCTGCGGGGGCCTCCTCGCTCTGCTCGGCGATCTCGTCGGCGGGCTTTTGTGCCGCCCTCTTCTTTTCCATATACTTATTGAATCTGTTTGCCGCGAAGAATACGAGGAAAATTCCGATAGCACAGGCGAGAATGAACAGCACCCAATGCCACCAGGCAGTAAATTTGTCGAAGGGGACGATAGAAAGGCCGAATACGATGGTCGCAACGCCGATGCCTCTGCCGAATACGATAGAGGGGACGAACCACTTGAGCGACATCTTAAGTGTGCCTGCCACCATTACCAACGCATCGTCGGGGAAGACGGGGAACATCATCATCATCGGGAAGTAGATAAGTCCCTTGTTGTTCAGCAGCTCGGAGGCACGCTCGCAGTCCTCCTCACCGATTATCTTCTTGCCGAGGTTATAGCCGCCGAACCGTCCGATAAGGTACATCATAAGGCTGGAGAGCATTACACCCGAGAAGGCTACGATAAAGGCAACGATGGGCTTCTCGTACAGAGTCTGCAGCAGCATAATAAACGCCATCGACGCTCCGGGCACGAAGGACAGCAGCGAGGTTATTACAACCTGTGCCAGCACGATAACTATGCATCCGTACCAGGTTGTAGAGAAGTAGGCGAACAGCTCGCGGTTGATCTGAATTCCCTCGTCGTAATAAATTACGCCGAAGAGGTAGAGCAGCACCGCCGAGAACAGAGATATAAGCAGGAATATGCCAAGCATAAGCATTATGCGAAGCAGCTTCTTGTAGAACGCCGACATATCCTTTTTGGTTTTCGTATTATTTTTCATTTTGGCTCCTTAAAATGATAATTCACTAATCAATAATAGCATAAAGACGGGAAAAAGTCAATGAATGAAAAGTAAATATAAAAAAACTTGACTTTAGGGCGGATTTATGTAATAATAAATATAGGCTTTTGCCCCGAAATATGAATAAGGAAGACTATTATTATGAAGGTTACCTGGCTTACGCAGGCAGGACTCCTGCTTGAAAACAGTAGAATAAAGATCGTCGCAGATCCCTATCTTACCGACTCCCTCGGTAAGCTGAAGCCCGAGAAGGCAAGGCGTATCCCCGCCGACGAGAGCTTCTTTGACGCATCTGCTGACGTTATCCTCCTGACTCACGCACATATCGACCATACCGATACTGCCACCCTTCGCCGTATGCTTGACGGCTGCAAGGCTCCTTGCCTGATTCTGGCGTCCCCATCGGCGTATGAGATCGTGTCAGAACTTGGCGGCGAGCATAACTACGTGCTTATGGCACCTCACTCGGTCTGGAGCGAGAGGGGCATCACCTTCTACGCCGTTAACGCCGAGCACAGCGACAGGGGTGCGGTTGGCTTTATCATCGACGACGGTAAGCAGACCTTCTATATCAGCGGTGATACGCTCTATAACTACGACGTTATTGACGACGTTCTCGACCTTGCACCCGACGGGGTTGATTTCGCATTCCTGCCCATAAACGGCAGGGGCAATAATATGAACGCCCGCGACGCAGCCGATTTTGCCTACGAGATCGGTGCCAAGTGTGCTATACCCGTCCACTACGGACTGACCGACGACCTGACGGCCGACGAGTTTGACTTCGAGGACAGACTTATCCTCGAGCCCTATAAGGAAACGAAGCTGTAATACGAAGGGAGAAAAAATGAGAGGGCGTACTCTGATAAATCTTGCTTTTTCAATAGGCCTGTGGCTTCTGGGCATCGCCGTTCTCGTGCTGAATCTACTCGACCTCTGGTCGCCCTGGCGTGCGATGGGAAATATTTTCCTGATCTACACCCCACTTCCCGCTATTTTCTCGGTGCGTACCGTCTCGGCGTATTTTAAGGATTTTAAGGCGGGCAGGCAATCACCCTTCCTTCCGAACGCCGTCCTCCTCGCCGTAGATATTGCCGTCATTCTCTTTACTATGACCGTGTCGGCAAGCTGGATGTGATTTTTGGTTTATGACATAATAAAAAGACGAAGAAGTATAGGGTGGTATCCTTAGCGGAGAATTTACACTTTGGCAAAAGTGCAAGCATCGCATTTGTCTGGTCAAATGCATATATGAGCTAAGCCCAAACCCTTATACGTGAACCCCCAAAAGCTCATACTTCGCTTCGGGGAACCCCTATACAAGCAGAAAGAGAGAACAAATCGGCTTAAATCCCGAAATGTCCTCTCTTTTTTCTGTTAGTGATGTTTTTGCTGACGCAAAAGTGATGTTATGCTCCGCATAATGATGTTGCTCGCCATTTGCTACGCAAATACAAGCTCGCAATGATGTGATGTTTGCCCACTGTGCCGAAGGCACAACATCATTCACGCAGTGAACATCACTGCCTTAGGCTTCA
>JAZQDF010000179.1:0-2969 GCA_045546635.1 Eubacteriales bacterium | reverse complement strand
TATTGTGCATTGCACTATCCTTTTTAGTAATATGTTTTTTCTCTTTTGATTTTGGAAGGGTATTTATTACAATTATGACAATAATTTTGATAGCATTTATTTTTGCGTTTTGGGTTTCATCGTGTAGAACAATAATAATGGATTCCGAGGGGTGTAGCGTTCGTTTTTTATTCATTAAAAAAACATATAAATGGACAGAATTAAATGCAGAAATGATTCAATATGATGGAATGCTTGGATATAGGGACCCTTATTTGGAGGGAATTGTTTTTTGCAAAAAAAATAAGATTCGAAAGCCCAAATTTTTAAAGCCGTCGGTATACAGTGTTTTTGTTAATCCGTTTAAATTCTTTAATGTAAATTTTAAACCGGATTTTAAATATAATAAATCTGTTTGTTGTCCCGATTTATATGTTGTATCTAAGGATGAATTTTTAGAAAAAATGAACGAATGGGGAGTAAAAATAAGCAAATAAAAACAAACCACCACGGGCAACACCGTGGTGGTGAGGATAAAGACACCGACTCCCAAAGGGGAGATCTGTTGACCTCATTTGCGGGACATACGATCACCTATGACGGAATAGGTAATCCTATTTCGTACCATAATGGATAAGTATTGCGGTTATATGAGGCCGGTAGGGCAGATAATAAAGAATAAAAAGGAAGATGAATTAATAAATATATAACCAAAAACAAAACGGCGGGATTTCCCGCCGTTTTTTTATTGCGAAGGGGCAAGGCTGATCTTTTGAAAATAAAATATAAATAATAGCTCCGATTTCTTGCAAAAATCTTTTATTTATGGTAAAATATATTGTTAGGATTTCATTTCTTTTAGAGAAAGGCGTGGTTCTATGAAAAAAATCAAGTATACTAAGGCAGAGCTTCTGCTCCAGCTTAAGAATCTTCTGCTAGTCGTGGCGGGAACGCTGATCCTTGCCTTCGGCTGTGCTGTTTTCGTCGTGCCCTTTAATCTGGTTACAGGCGGCGTTACGGGTATTTCCATTATTATTAACGAGATCATCGCGGGTGCGATCCCCATCGACCTTGTTATCGGTATAATTACCTGGGGGCTCTTCTTCCTGGGACTTATCGTTCTGGGCTGGGATTTTGCTCTTAAAACACTTGTGTCTACAATAATCTATCCCATTGCCATATCTCTCTTTATGCGGCTGGTTGCTCCCGACGTGCTTGGCGGTATATTGCATCTCGCATCCTCGCCCCACGCGGATATTGCCCTGATAATCAGTGCACTATTCGGTGGCCTTTGCGTCGGTACGGGCTGTGCTCTTACCTTCCTGGGCGGTGGCTCTACGGGCGGTGTGGATATTATTGCCTTCATCATCTGCAAATTCGTTAAGAAGTGGAAGAGCTCCACCATTATCTTCATTATAGACGCGGTTACCGTTATATGCGGACTATTTGTTATTAAGGATCTTATCGTCACCCTCCTCGGCGTTATTTCCGCCTGGATCGGTGCGATGGTTATTGACCGCATCTTTATTGGCAACGATAAGGCCTTTACCGCCCAGATCGTGTCTGATAAGTACGAGGAGCTTAATCTCGCCATTCGCAACGAGGTAAGGCGTACCACCACGATGTTCGCGGCATCGGGCGGCTACTCTCGTGAGGCAAAGACCGTACTCTCGGTCACCTTCACGATGAGCCAATACGCCACACTTATGAACGTTATCAAGCGTATAGATCCTACCGCATTCGTCAGCATTTCACGTGCACATGAGATAAATGGCGAGGGATTTACCTTTGGAGAACACAACTAAAGGCTGCTTTTGTACTATATTAACAAAAAAAGTTAAATTTTTTATATATTTTGACTCGGAAAATATTGCATTTTGTCGGCGGTTGTGCTAAAATAATTAGGTTGAATTTTTTACTTGTTGAAAGGCTTACTGTATGAAGCGTACTGATTTAAGAAATATTGCAATAATTGCCCACGTTGACCACGGCAAGACCACTCTGGTTGACGAGATGCTTCGCCAGGGCGGTATCTACCGCGAGAACCAGGAGACCGAGGACAGAGTTATGGACTCCAACGACCTGGAGCGTGAGCGTGGCATTACCATCCTTGCGAAGAACACCGCCATTCATTATAAGGGCGTTAAGATCAACGTTATCGACACCCCCGGTCACGCTGATTTCGGTGGCGAGGTTGAGCGTATTCTTAAGATGGTAAACGGCGTTATTCTTCTCGTCGATGCGGCCGAGGGCCCGATGCCCCAGACCAGATTCGTGCTTGAGAAGGCCCTGGCGATGAACCATCGCGTTATCGTCGTAGTGAACAAGGTTGACCGTCCCGACGCCCGCCTTGACGAGATCGGTGACGAGGTGCTGGAGCTTCTTCTGGAGCTTGATGCCACTAACGAGCAGCTTGACTCTCCTATGCTCTTCTGCTCGGGCAGGGCAGGCACTGCCAGCTTTGATCCCCACACTCCCGGCAAGGATCTTACACCCCTTCTTGACACTATCCTTGAATATATGCCCGCCCCCGACGGCGAGGAGGACGAGCCCCTTCAGCTTCTCGTCTCCTCCATCGACTACAACGATTTCGTTGGCCGTATCGGTATCGGTCGCATCGAGCGTGGCACGCTGAAGCAGGGACAGGGCATCGTGGTCTGCAACTACCACGGCAACAGCAAAAACCGTCCTGCCAAGATCGTTTCTATCTACCAGTTCGACGGACTTAAGCGTGTTCCCGTTACCGAGGCGCAGGTTGGTGATATTATCTGCTTCTCCGGTTGTGAGGATATTTCTATAGGCGACACCGTTTGCTCCCCCGCCAAGCCCGAGCCCCTTGAGTTCGTAAAGGTTGGCGAGCCTACTATGGAAATGACATTCTCAGTAAACGACTCGCCTTTTGCGGGAAAAGAGGGAAAATTCGTAACCTCGCGTCACCTTCGCGCCCGTCTTTACAGAGAGCTTTTAAAGGACGTTTCGCTTCGCGTTAA
>JAZQDF010000178.1:0-8930 GCA_045546635.1 Eubacteriales bacterium | reverse complement strand
AAATCTGTTCTTTTAAGATTCGTAGAACTAAAAACCTAAATAAATTTGATGGATTTTTGGGCAAGTGAGCGAAGTCAAGTGCGGACTTTACAAGCGAGCTTGCACGAAAAGACGCTAATTTTTTCGGTTTTTAGCGTATTCCATTTAGGTTGCTATTGGCTAACAATAAAAACAAAGGCTTTCTTGTGCAACCTTAACAATAAAATGTTTACGGCAGGGGTGCGAATAGCACCTCTGCCGTTCTGCTTCGCAATATTGCTAAATGCTTTATTCTGTCGGAAGCCAGATATTTATCAGATATTGAAGCGAGGCGTCGGAGATGTCGTTGCTTGCACGGCTTATGGTACATCTCTGACCGTCAGTCTCATTGTAATAAATACTGCCCCGCGGCTGTTCAAGATTCCATATCACTCCGTCTACCGATATCTGACTCCAATCCTCGGACAGACGCTTTATTTCGACCTCGCTCACTATCTGCTCGGTGGGCGTTTCATTATATGCGTAGTACGCAGTAGCCCGAGGCATATTATCCGCCGTGTCTATGACGTAGTAGAAGTATCGGTAGGGGTTTTCCTGCACTACTCCCGTTTCAATATCCCAGGGGGCGTTACGCTGATATATTCCACGCACGCCAAAGGCTGTGTAATCGTATTTCTTCAGCTCGCCGAGCAGGTCTTCAACATACTCGAGATCGGTTTTGCGGCTGACCTTTTCCCAGCGAACGGACATAGCCTCCGAACGCATAGGCCTTTTTGTAAACAGCTCGGTATAGTCAATAGCACTCTTAGTGTAATTAAGCCCGTTTTTCGTTATACCCATTCTATGGAAGCCGCTGTTCTCATTTACGCTTATGGCATCGTTGAAAACGACGTACTCTACCTTCGAGGAATCATCGGTCGAGTACTCGTAGGACAGGGTGACCTCCTTAACGTATGCGGGAGCGTTCGCCTCCTTATGCACGTAGTAGCCCATACCCGTTCCCGTAATAATAAGATAATCCTCGTACCTGTACTCCTCGTCCTCAATATAGTTATAGCTTCTCGGAGTATAGCCCTCCCTACGCTCATATTTGGGAGTATAAGTATAATGCGTCAGCTTGTAGATACCCTTTACGTTTCTCATTTTCTGTCCCGATATCATATAGCAGCCGACCGACGTCAGCAGCATCACGATCACGAGTATCGCGGCAGACAGGCGTTTAACTGTTTTCATCCTTATTTCCTCCTTTGTTAAAAATCATCTTTATTTTTGCTCCTATTTAATTTACCTTCACCGTAAAGGTGCCGTCACCGTTAGCGGTCACAACGCCGTCGTTGTAATATTCGCCAAGCATATCGGTGGGGTCAAATGAGGTTATCAAAATGCCATTTTGTGAAATACATATACCCAAAGAATCGTCAACGTCAAGTGTGTTGTTATCCAACATATAAACGGTTGCAGCGTCGGTATAAGAATTGCTTGCATTAACGCCACCGATAAGCCAGCTGTTCTTTACGGTAGTCACACCGTCGCAGCAATACAGAGCTATATATTCACGGGAAATCAAGGTACATCCGTCAACCGTAAGATTATCCACATAGGTTTTCAGTGCAGCATTATTGCCGAATACCTCTATGGTACCGTTCTTTACAACTGCGTTTTCTGAATGTAGTGCCAGATCGGAATCATTTGTAAGAGTGAGAGAATAGCCACCCAGGTTGATTGATACGTCCTTGTTGGTATAGAGCGAGGTATCAACCGTAATATTATCGGTTAAAAGGATATGTCCACCGTTTTCAAATGCAGCAATAAGCTCTTCTGCGGTTGATACCTCGGTAGCAAGAGGTCTTACATAAATCTCATATATATCGTCAGACCTATAATTATCAACCCTTCTCTCATCGGAGGTTTCATAAAAGGCATAACCCTCGGGAATGACCAGACCGCTAAGACGCTCTGTGTAAATATACAGCTCTTCTCCCGTATATCCCGTAAGATCTATAAAGCCATCTCCGTTGATTGAGTGATGAGTGGCTTCAACACTTACGTTGCCGGAAATTTTAAGAGTTGAATCCGGGTATGCATATATCTCCCTGTACATCTTCGACGTCTCTTCTGAACTATTGGTAATAGTCATTTCCTGATAGATCCAGAAGGTAGCCTGACCGTTGCCCGTCACCCTGAGATCATAACCCGCAAGGTCGAGGGTAACGCTTTCCGTAACGTCAAATCCATTCACACTCTCAATATCCGCACCCAGCTTGATGTAATCACAGGAGGTAAATGCATCGAGAAGCTCATCTGCCGTGGTTACGGTAAGGAACTCCAGGTCATCCTCAGCATCATTTACTACAAGATTCAGATCCAGACTGGCACTGTCGATCATTGCACCGGTCTCGGCGTCACCAAGTCCAATGCCATTGATACTGCCGTACGCATCCATAAGCACCTGCACCCGACCAGGATCGAACTGATATTCGATTTTTTCTTCCTCTATAACAGGACTGTGCAGACCCGTGTCAAAGATCCTGTCGAAAACATACCAGCTTCCCTCTATATTCAGATATATCATAAAATCGTTTTTCTCGCTTACCGAGGAAAGATTTTCGCCGAAGATAGTAAGAACAAAGGGGGTTTTCTCGCTTATAGAGAAGGTGCTTGTGTCTTCGTCATATCCTGTGCTGTCGGAATTAAAGCCTATACCCGTAACGGTGGGACGCACAGTCAAATACTCGTAGCTCGGAACCTTATCAAAAAATGCTATGTAGTTCCCTTTGGCATCCTCATCTATCTGATATGCGATCTCCTCTGCATACTCGCCACAGGTCGCACAAAGGAAGGTGGCGGTGCAGCTTGAAAGGTCATCTGCCCAGGTGTATTCCGGGTTAGTCTCACTGTTCCATACGTGGTCACAGGCCTCGACCTCAGCCTTAAGCTCGGCAAGCTCCTTTTCAAGAGCCTCCTTTTCTGCTGTGAGAGCTGCTTTTTCTGCTTCCAGGGCTTCGTTTTCGCCCTCAAGTGCATCAAGCTTGCCCTGAAGATCTGTAATCTGTCCGTTCAGTGAGGCTATTTTATCATTAAGGGGGGCTGTTGCCTCGTTTACCTTTTCATCAACGTTGACACAGGATGCAAGTGATATCGCAAGAAAAAGGCAAATCATAACGGCAAGCAGCTTAACTGTTTTTTTCATATATTTCTCCTGTCAGTTTTAATCGAAAAAGCTATTATCAGCCGAGAGGCGGGGGGCAAAGAGCCATAAAGTCCTCTACCGTATAACTCTCATAACCGGGGGCTGCGTCTCCACCTTCAATGTATTCATACGATGCTACCGACCAGCCCTCAGGGAAGAAGTAAAAATATTTGCTCGGAGAGAAGGTGTATATTGTTGCATACATAAAGCTGCTGTCCGCGTCGTAAAATACCTCAATCGTGTGGCTGATGTCAGATGCGTGCCAAATCACTTTTTGCTCAGTGAGTGCTTCATTTGTATACGACATTTCTACAATTAAGCCGTCTGCGGTGTCAATCTGCAAGAAACAGGAATTATCGTCGGGGTAGATATGAAGTGAGCTGTCCATCGCCTCGGTATTTATTCGTGCAAATCCTTCGCGTTTGCCGTCTATATACTGTACGTCCCACTTATTACCGCCTGCCTGACCGTAGAAATCCACACCATACCTTGCGTCAGGATCAAGCTCTACCTCGCCGGTCCAGACACCGTCAACAAGAGTCAGCTTAGTTCTGTTAAAGGTTGCAAAGTCATACACCTCTACCTCCGTAGCACCGAAATCGGGTACGGTAAAGACACCGTTCTCATACTTCATCTCCACTTCACTTGGGAAGAAGGCGATGATCTCGGAGAGGGGAATATTATAGTCGGCAAAATTCACCTTAACCTCAGTGGGAAGTGTAAACACAGGAAAACCGTTCGACTCTGTGGGCTCTTCGGGATCGGGTGTGGGCTCTTCGGGATCGCTTCCCTGCTCGGTGGGTCTTACAAAAGCAACCCCTTCCATAAGTGCATCAAGAAAAGCGGGAAGAAGCTCTCCGTGCATATTATACATAGCATAGCCGTCGGGAATAAGCAGCTCGGTGTCATGACTGTAAGGGTAGATAATCAATTCTTCGCCGCTGTAGTCCAAAAGATCAAGATCTCCGTGTAGTATTATACCCTGGTCTCCAACCGTAATAGCATCACCGATCTTTACCCTTGCGGCCTCGAGTATGACAATACCGTTAGTCAGGCTTGAACCGCCAACGCTGTCGCGAAGCTCCAGATATTTGTTGAAAACCTCGAATGCTTTTCTATTTTCATCGGCAACGATAATGTCATAGCCTGCAAGATCGATAAGGACCTCCATATATATCTGGAATCCATTCCTGCTCTCGATATCGGCAGTTAACCTTATCTTTTCGGCGGTCCGAAGTGCTTCGACAAGCTCATTCGCATCAGAAACGAGAGTATATCCTTCCGAATCTACGGGAAGTGGCTCTTTCTGTACGTTTACCTCAATATTTGTGTTCTCGTACATAGTACCGGTGGCAATGTCATAAATTACGAATCCGTTGAAGCAGCTATGGACAAAGGAATAGCCCGCATCAATGGTAAGGGTGACCGAGGTGTCGGTTATTGAAAGAATATTTTTCTGAGGATTCATAAAATATTCAACGGCAAACATTCCACCGTCAACGTAAGCGTAAACGATACGCTCGGAGGCCCCAACCATATTCAGAAGATTTTTGCCTGTGAAGGTAAGAATGAAGGGCGTTTTTTCGGTTATCGTGAAGGTGTTTGTCGCTTCGTCATATCCCTCGCTGTCGCTGTTGAAATACACTCCTGTAAACGCAGGCAGATAGTAAACCGTGGATGGAACGTTGTCACCAAAGTATGCCGTTACTTTGTCATCCTCCCCGGTTACGTCATAGGTGCGGAGAAAAGCGAGCTCGCCACAGGTGCTGCAGGTAAATTCTGCGACGCAGAAGCTCTGATCGGCAGACCAGCTGTACTTGATCTCGCTCTCACCGTCGTAGAAATGAGTACCGCTTGCACATCTGATCTCGCTATTAATTTCTTCAAGTCTGTCCGAAAGGGCTGCCTTCTCGCCTTCAAGGGTTACCTTCTCGGCTTCAAGGGCTGCCTTTTCGGCTTCAAGGGCTGTCTTTTCGGCTTCAAGAGCTGCCTTTTCTTTTTCAAGGGCCGCCTTCTCGGCTTCGAGCTCTGCCCTGCCTGCCCCAAGCTCTGCATTTTCGCCCTCAAGAGCGTCTATCTGACCGTTAAGCTCGGCGATCTCACCGTCGAGCACCGAGATCTCGGCTTCAAGCCTTGATATCTCGTCGTTAAGAGAGGCAGTCGCCTCGTTTATTTTTTTATCAATAGTCCCGCAGGATGCAAGCGATACCGTAAGAAGCACCGCAATAAGGATCACAAGTGATTGAACTATTCTTTTCATATCCTTTACTCCTATCTGATATTAGTCTTCATCTATGCTATAGGCCTTATATAGCCGTGGCCGTATTCCTTCGCGATAGCAAAATCGGTGGTCTCACCCGAACCGCTGTAATCATAGAAAGCATATCCATCGGGAAGAATTACGTTCTCAAAATTACTGATATATAGATATATTTCGCCACCTGTGTAGTGCGAAAGATCGACCGTTCCGCTTCCATTGAGCTTAATATCAACGACTTCGATCTCTATCGCTCCCTCAAGAGAAAGAGATCCTCTATTAACCAAAATCTTCTTATAAAGTTTTGAGCCTCCTACGCTGTCGGTCAGAACGCAGTTAGAATAAATCCAGAAGGTCGGATCGGAATCGCCCGTAACCTTAAGGTCGTGGCCTGCAAGGTCGATAAGCACATCGCCGGTTATCCGGAAGCCGTCTGTGCTCTCAATATCATTTGCAAGCCTGATCATTCCGCCCAGCTCGATCGCCAGATTAAGCTCCTCTGCATCCGAAACCAGCATATATCCCTCATCATCGACGGGAGGCTTATTTACAGCCATATCAAGAAATAATAAGGTTTCATTTATTCCATAGCCGTCAGAGTCGAATATTCCGAAGCCCCCGACAGAGCCGAAGGCATTCTCAACCGCAACCGCAAAGGAAAGATCAAGTGTAAGAGTAATGCTTGTTTCATCTATCGTATAAATGTCATACATTGAATTGGGAATATAGTCAAGGATCATCCACCCACCGTTGAGAACGCCCAGTATAAAGCTGTTATCCTGAACGATGTTATTGAGATTTTTACCTGTGAAGGTAATCACGAGGGGATTGCCACTGCTTACGGTGAAGGTATTTGTTTCAGCGTCGTAGCTATCGCTGTCGCTGTCGAAGCTTACGCCCGTGAAGGTTGGATTCCTGAATACAGTCGGGGGAGCGAAATCACCGAAGCTTGCTACGTACTCACCGTTTTCATTAACCTCAATCGTAAGTGCGTAAGAGCTTACGTCGCTCTCACAGTTCTTGCAGAAGAAGGAAGCCGAGCACTGTGTAATGTCATCTTCCCAGGTGTAAGTGTACTCGCCGCCCTCAATAATAATATGATTGCCCTTTGCACATTCAAGCTCTACGTTCTTTTCCGCAATTTCGGCTTCAAGTGCCTCCTTGTCGGATTTTAACTCTGCATTATCCGATTCAAGCGTCGCATTTCCCTCTTCAAGAGTTTCATTCCCGGATTCGAGTGTCACCTTATCCGATTCAAGAGCCGCCTTCCCGGACTCCAGCGTCGAGGTATCCTCCTTGAGAGCCTCGTTCTCGCCCTCTAAGGCGTCAAGCCGTCCTTCAAGTTCTCCTTTTTCGGAATTCAGCTCGGTTATCCGTCCCTTTAGAGAGTTGATCCTATCGTTAAGAGACGCGGTTGCTTCATTCACTGCATTGTCAATATCCTCCTGCGTAAGGAAAGCACCTCCCGTCAGGCCGAATACAACAGTGATGCAAAGCAAAAGCGTCGCAAGGGTAATCAATAATGTTTTTTTCATATGTTCCTCCTATTTAAGCGGTATTATATTTTTCGTTATATTTACTCAGGGATTGTAGGTTGTCCAAGTGCCCGTATATTTACCTTCGTCATCGGTATTGCCGTCAAGGACGAACATATTGAAGCCATCCTCCACATCCATAGTTGCGGTATCATTTCCTTCCCAAGCATCAGCAAATTTAACCTTTGCCGTACCGTCGGGAATATCGGTAATAATATATATTCCATCTACGTGAGAGCTGTTTACGCTAGTCAAAAGAACTCCGTCGGAGTCGTAGAAATAGACGTAAATGCCTTCGGTCCAAGTCCTGCCGGAAATTTTGGCAGTTACGTCAAGACAAAGAATAGAGCCTTCGCCATCGATAGATTTAGGCATAACCGACAGGGTGCCGTCACCGTTCTCCAGAACCTTATGCGTTTCGGTATTTACATAGCTTACGGGATCATAGGTAAATCTACCGCCGTTGATTTCACAAGTAGCCGTTGATTCAATGCAATATACCGCAATCCTGTTACCGCTGATAAAGCTACCGCCATTGATAACTACGCGGCCGCTTTCATTTATAATAACAAACCAATCGGACTCACCATAGGCATGACCGTCAATCGTTACGCCGTGATCTATGATCAAGGTACCTTCATCAACGTATAGGGGTACGGTTCCGTTTGCGGACAGGGTTCCTTCACCCGTGATCGTAAGCATCGCGTTCGGATTAAACAAGGAAAACAGTCCTATTCCAAGACCCTTATCCTCGGTAATAGAGAAGCCATTTAAGTCGAGCGTTACTTCAACGGCAGAATCGATAAAAACTTCACTGTCTAAAACAAGATCCTGAGTCAGCTTCACCGTTCCGCCCGCAAGAATTGCTGCCTGTAGGTCATCGGCATTCTTGATGCTTCCATCCTCCATTACTACGTAGTATCCCGTAGGTATCCAGGTCTCGCCGCCGTCATTTGTATACATAATTTCGTGGGGCTCGGTTTCAAAATCAGAACTCCAAGAAGAAGGTACCTCCAGGATTGCCGTGTTTCCCTCAATTATCCAGTAACCGCCGGTGAGGTTAACGTTGCTACCGGAAGCATACAATATCTTCCACGTCTCATCTAAAAAGCTATAATTGGAAAACTCATCAAAATTATTGCCGCTTGCTTCCAGGATGGGTAGATCTCCCGTGCCGTTTGCCTTTACCGTAAAGGTCCTGGTTTCTGCGTTATACTGGGGGGAGTCGGTATTCTTGATCACAACGCCTGTGATCCTGGGAATCGCCAATTCTCCGTAGGACTGCGAGCAAACCTCGCAAATCGCAAGCTCGGTCGCCGTAGCCTCGCCGCCTGTGTGATTATCCCTTGCAGGTGTGGTTACCGTTCCGCAATCGCTACAGGTGATAGCGGTCGTACAATCACCGTCATCCTCGACGGGAGTGTGCTCCTTATTTTCGCCGTCGGTTGCACCGCATCTTGAACAGGTGGATTGAACCTCGCACAAATCAACGTCGGGTGTCGTCCATTCGTGTCCAAGTGCACTTCCGTCGGTCGCTCCGCAGGTCTTACAGGTCTTGGCAGTGATACAGGTTGCATCCTCCCAGTTGTGAGGGAGCATCTCGCCCTCGGTCGTTCCGCAGACCGTACAGGTTTTAAGTGTCGTGCAGGTGGCATCATTCCACTGATGCGCCGATACCTCTCTTGTTTCTCCGCACTCGTTGCAGGTCGCGTCGCAAGCATTATCGTATGTATGCTCACATTTGTTACCGCAAGTAGCGAGAGTTACGATCATCAAGACCGAGAGTAGAATGAGTGTTAATTTTTTCATATAGGTTACCTTCCTTTGGGATTCATTTTAGAAAACGTATTCATCGGGCGTTCCGTCGCCAATCGGCACCCATTCGCCGTCGAATGCGCCTGTACTTGTTGTGATTATATCTGCCAAGTCGGTCGTAGCCATGTCGTTCTGTGAGCCAAGGAGTTGGGTC
>JAZQDF010000177.1:0-1731 GCA_045546635.1 Eubacteriales bacterium | reverse complement strand
CTGCTTCCTATGTCCTATCACGCTCCCGATGCCGATGACGACCGCGAATACTGGTATTTCAGAATGCCTAAGCTCGATAAGAACCATACGGTCAGCGACTGGGATTTCTGGGTCGAGGTCGAGGGCGACGTGATCAAGTGCGCAGAAGAGGATCACGTGAACGATCCCGAGTATTTTGATGAAAAGTACCTCAAGCTCGTAGGCGTGGTGGAGGCGACCTGCGGTCACCCCGGATACACGGGTGACTGGGTATATACCTGCTGTAATTACGTCAAGGAATACGGCGAGGTAACTCCTCAGCTCGATCACCCCGCGTGGAAGCTGCAGATGAACGTAGGTAAGAAAGCCGGAACCTGCACGGAAAGGGGCTACAGCGGCGACACGGTCTGCACAGCCTGCGGAGAGATCGTCGTAAAGGGTAAATATACCGATTATGAGCATGGCGGACGTATTGTTACCTCTCCCACGGTCGCTCCTACCTGTACCTCTGTCGGATGGACCATAGAGTTCTCCTGCGTGAAGTGCGAAAAGGTTCTTCTGAGAAAGACAAAGATCGCAAAGATACCCCACGATTGGGTCGCAGTCGAGGGCTTTGATGCAACCTGTACCGAGAAGGGCTGTCTCGATCATTACAAGTGCACAATGTGCGACGCTGTCTCCCTTGACGGCGTGAGCGAGCTCTTTAATACCGCAAGACTCACCCTTCGCAAGGGCCACGATTGGGGCGAGTGGGAAGCCATAGACGGCGAGCGCTGTGGCCGCTCCTGCCTCAGAGACCCCTCCCACGTTCAGTCCCAGAGCCATAATATGGAGGGCGGCGTCTGCACCGATTGCAGCTACGGAAGACTGGGCGAGGTGGGCGGAAGCATCGTGAGCACGGGCAGCGAGAGCGCCGTAATAAAAATAGAGCTTATCCCCATGGGCGAGTCCAAGGCCGCATACGAGACCACGGTAAAGGGCAATAACGTGTCCTATAGCATTAAGGGCGTTGCGGCAGGCACCTATACCCTCAAGGTTACGAAATCAGGCCATTATATATATAGCGTATCAATAGAGGTGAGATATAAGGATGTCACAGCAGACGTAAGCCTTGCGAGCCTTTCGGAAACAGTCCTCCTCGGCGATATCAACGGCGACGGAGAGGTAAGCGCCAAGGACTCCAATATCTTAAAGCAGGCCCTTGCGGGATTGCTTGAATTTGATGAAGGCTCCTACGAGTATAGGGCGGCGGATATCGACGGCGACGGAATGATAACCGCCAAGGATTCAAATCTCTTAAAGCAGATAATTGCAGGACTTTTAATAATATAAATTAATTAAAAGGAGAAAAAAATGAAAAGCAATTTGGTAAAACGAATTTTGAGCACCTTGCTGGCAATAGTGATGCTCATAGGCCTCGTGCCCACGGCGGCGATCCCCGCCTTTGCAGGCTACGAGGACGGCACCGAATGTCAGTATTGCGGCGGCTACCGATTTGACGACTGGCTCTGCGACTGCGGACCCCACTGCTCCGATAACTCGGAGGCGAGCGATTGCTACGAACAGCACCATTGCCCGGAATGCGGCCAAGCATTCCCCGAGGATGTGATTTGTGACGTCTGTCGCCTCTGCGATAACTGTAAGGAAGATTCGGAGAATCACTGTGCTATATGCAGACAACACGATGACGATGAATGTTCATTGTGCAACATCTGTGACGAATGCGTTGAAGGTCTTAACCTGCATTGTGCC
>JAZQDF010000176.1:0-8214 GCA_045546635.1 Eubacteriales bacterium | reverse complement strand
TCATAATATGAAGTTCGATAAGCTCATCTGGCTTCTTAAGGAGTCGCTTCCCATCAATATGCCGAACGAGCTGAAGCTTCATAAATATAAGGATCCTCTCTTCGAGGATATTAAGAGAAACTGGCAGAAGAAGGAGACCATCAGCAATCAGATCAACCAGGCACAGCCCGCCCTTGACGAGCAGAAGAAACGCTATACCTATCTTCTTGAGCAGGTCTTTGATAAGATCCGCTCGGCAGATAATTTTGCCGTCTTCTTCAAGGATGATTATGCGAAGCGTATGGGTATGATCAGCGACAGCCTCTCTCCCGATGCCGTAGAGCGAAAGCTCGGCGACGCTGTGAAGGGTATATTCCTCTCGCAGAAGAATGAGATCGTGGCGGATATCGTCACCGCCCTCGCCGAGAATTATTCCTCTACCTCGGTTATCGACTCTATGTATAACGGCACACGCCTTGCGAGATTCAGAGAGTATTATAAGTATAAGAGCAGTGCGTCCAGCGAGGAATTTACCTCAACACGCGAGAGCCTTGCTACGCTGGAGGACGAATATTATTCGATGCTTGGTGACGATGGAACGTAAGATTGTTTTTAACGATGAGATAGAGATCAATTCCTTTGGCGGCGTTGCCTGTCGCCTTACTCTGACCTCGCCCGACTGCAGTCCCGTCACGCTGGTTCTGGACAGGCAGCAGAATACCCTGCTGCAGAACCGCTTCGTGCGGCAGTACCTCGTCCTGATAAGCGAGTCCCGCCTTATTGATATGATCGACAAGGCACCGAATTACAGCGAGCTTGAGCGTGTGGCGAGAAAATACTCGCTCTGCGACGTATGTGATTTTTCAGACATCAATATCTACGGTGCCAAGAGGGCACTTAAGGTTATCGTAAATACGCTTTACAGATACCCGAAGCTGCGTGGCAAGTTCTGCTATATCGGCTCGCCCGAGGGCTACCTTCGTCAGATGGAGAGGCTTGCGGCGGGCGATATGCAGATACTCCGCGACTTTGGTCTGCAGTATATCTGCGAGAAGAGCATCTCGCATAAGCTTGGCGAGATGATGCGTCACGTGGCACGCTCCGTGCTGGAGGGTGACAGGACGTATATCGCTATGGCGGTGTCTGCCTTCGGCCTCTTTGACGCCATTCTTCTGGACTCCGAGGACTATGAGGGATACGCGTATATAAAGCTGGTCTCGGATCTGAAGCAGGATATGCTGGCGGGATTTCATCCCCAGGGCTGCTACACGCCCGAGTCGGTGATCTACCACGAGATAGGCCATCTTATCGACTATCTCTGCGGCCTGTCGGAGAACCCGCGGCTGCTGTCCTTCGTCCGCCCCCTGACACAGCGTGACGTAGAGCGTGGACTCTCCCGCTATGCCACAACGAGCACCGCCGAGCTTGTCGCCGAGGCCTTCGCCGAATACATATGCAACCCCACCCCTCGCCCCATCGCCGCCAAAATCGGCCAGCTCATCGAGTCGGAATATAAACGGCTGTGATGGAGAGAAAAGAGAACTGCAAATTGTAATAAGTAAATAATATAACACACAAAAGGAAGGAATTTATTATGAAACGTATTTTTTCCAAAAGCGATCTGACCAAAAAAATACTCAATGCTAAAAGAAGAGTTAGACTTTTGGGAGTCCTAGCAATTGATTTGGATTGGGAATCAATTAAGGAAAGCCTTTATAAAAAAATAAATAGCGGAGAGTTTACACTGGAGATAATATGTGAAGCTGATCATTACGTGAGAATGCAGTCTCTAATTTCATCCGATACTCGTTTTAGTGGTGAAAATCGAAGTTATGAAATGGGCAATTTTGAAAACATTCTCTTAAGCCCATTGAAAGAACTTAGAAAGTATTTAAAAGATAATAATTGCAAATATGTTGAACCAACTGATGAAAAACAATGTTTTTCCCTTAGAACTAGTTATATATATATTCCTGTTCCTGTAGTAAATATTGATGATGATTACTATATAACAATGTCATTAACAAAATTTAACGACTCGGATAAATTTGAAAAAGTAGACAGTGCCAATTTCTGGTATAATGAGTTTGTTAAGTATTTTGCAGCGTATTTAGATTCTCCTTATGGTACGAAAAAATATTCTACCGAGCATACTGCTAAAGGAAACAAACTGGAAGTTATTGCTTGGTACAAGAGTTTTAATGATGAGCAAACACATTATTCAACCCGAGAACAAATAGGTTTACTTCCGAGAGATTCTTTTGCCAATACATCGCTTATGAAAACCGTTGTATGGGGATTAATCTTTACGAGAGATGGAAAATTGTTAATTCATCAACGTGGAAAAAATGCAAAAGATAACCAGGGACTGTGGGACAAATCTGTAGGTGGCCACATTGATGCACACGATATTGATTCTGCAAAGGCATTCGCTCGAGAAGTTGGTGAGGAACTTTATAAAACAGAAAAACAAGAGCAAGGTGGTCACGATGACATTTCCTTTATGGCTATCAACCCAGATAAAATGATCTTTTTAGGCGAGTGGAAACCTAACAGAAGATACACCATTCCTTTCGATGATGTCAACAATAATAAGGATGATTATTTCTATTTTAGAATTGATTATTCGTTTAGTACAACTGCTAAATATTCACCTAGACTTATGCCTGATGGTAGTGTAGTAGATGTTTATGCATTTGCTGATGTGTTTGCATGTATCGCTCCTTCAAACTTTAATATAAATGTATTAAAAAACTCCAAATTTATGGTAGTAGATTTGTATGAGTTGAAAGACATGTATCAAAGGGGCACTTACACAGATGAATCTGGCAATACTGATGATTTCAAGGTTTCTCCAGATGTTAAAACAATCATCAACTCTAGTTTGTGGGATCAGCTTAGCTCTTTCTCGGACTATATAAAAAAGAATTTAAAATAACAGTATTTTGTAAAGGGAGGGCACGATGATAACAATGGAATCATTTATAATAACTTTAACTGGGCCTTCTATGTGTGGCAAATCATATGTTATGGAAAGAATAAAAGAAGAGAAAGAACGCTTGTTAATAGAAGGTCTTTTCTTTGATCCAATTCCTGTTCAGAAATTCACAACACGAGCATATAGGTTAAGCGAATTAAAAAACATTCAAAATGGAAAGTTTAATGATGTTGAATCTGTAGAAGAAATACCAAGTGAGTGTGATTTCGTTTATAAAACATATGGTCAATGCTATGGAGTTCAAAAAAAGCATTTATCTGATCTTCTTGATAAAAATCAATCCCCAGTAATTGTCATTAATGATGTTAGAGTTGTTGAGGAATTAAAGGAATCTTTTCCAGGTCGCGTTTTGTCGTTGTTTTTGTTTAGAAAGGTTCCAAAATTGGAGGATTTTCAAAAAGAGTCAGCTTCACGAGGAAATACGGATGCAAACGAAACAAACAGGCGATATCAGAAAGCAATTTCTATATACAGAACATATATAGAAAATATGACCCTTTTTGATAGAGTCATTCTTAATGTACGTGATTTTTCAGGTTCGAAAAATGAAATAGATTACACTAAAGAACAAGTTCATAATGTTATTAGCGGTGTATTACGTGGAACCATTGATATTTCCGTCTCAAATAAAAAAGGAAATAAATTGTTTATTTTATCGGGTAGTGGAGCTTCTGGTAAAGACGAAATCATTACAGCCGTTCGTAAGATGGGGCGTATGCAGGCCTTTATATTGCCTAAATATACAACAAGGTGGCAAGAAAAAGATGATGGTGAAGAAATGATATGCCAATATGTTCCACGAAAGGATCTAATCTCAAAATACTTTATTGAATATAATTTGGAAAAGGAAGAACTTCAAAAACGGTTTGATCAAGGACCGGCGTCATTCATGCAAGATCCATCATTTCCTTGCAAAGAGGATGTTCAGAGTGATGAATGGTTGGTTCAATGGGAAGCTTTTAAATTAAAGAAAATGCGTGATATTGAAGAGCCTATGTCTCGTTTCTGGCATGAGAAAAGCACATTTGAATCAACTCAAAAAAGAAGAGATGGTGCATTAACAACACAATCAAAACAAGCTGTGCTGGAAGCTTTCTTTGAAAAAAATCCGCAATATGTGGATGTGGAGGGAATTAGGTTAAGAAATGAAAAGAAAATTTCTAGAGTGGTCAAGAGGCAAGAAGAAGGCGTAACTGGTCCCAGTTATTTTATTGAGGATGGTGGCGTTGGATATGTTATTTATGAGAATAACAAAAACTCAGACAATGAATTCATTAAATATGCCTTTGTTTTAAAAGATGTTTTGGAAGGTTCAAAATCAGTCACCCTTCTGTCCAAAATAAAAAAAGAAAAAAAGCATTGTATTGTTGCTGCAAGTTTGGTTGACATTTTTAAGTATTGCAAAAAAGCTATAGGAGCTAAAAATGTTGTAACTGTTTTTACTTATTCTCAAATAAGCTCTGATGAGTATAAAAAAAAGTCGTCCGATAGCTTTACTGCAGAAAAGTCTGCTGCATCTCAAAAGGATATAGAAAGATATTCTAAATATATAGAATTCTTTGATCACGTTACGATTTTTGCAGAAGCTACTTATGGAAATGTTCAAAGCGGTTCTGAAGAAGAATTGACCGATCAAATTTTTAGATTGTTTAAATCATATAAACCTCGGTAATTACATATATAATATTAAAAAAGAAAGGAGCATCAAAATGATTTATATTTTATTTGGCCCATCGGGATCTGGAAAAACAACTCTGCTGGAGCAAGTATATAAGGAATATGGTGAAAAAGCTATACATAAAAAAGGCACTACGAGAAAACTCAGAAAATATGATGATATTGAGATAACCTCTTATCCAGAAGGACTACCTCAAGAAATTTTTGGTGGAGAAAAAGGATATATATATTCACAATATGGATATGAGTATGGAATAGAAAGAGCACATATTGATAAGGCCATAGAGGGTAATTATCCTCATTTCGTTATATGTAACGATATTGATACGGTGCAGAAAATGAGAAAAGATTATGGAGCAAACATATTCGTGGTGTATGTTAGGTTCCACGCACCGAGAGAATCTATTGAAGCTATTCAAAAAGCACGTGGAATTGATGATGACGAAATAGAATTGAGACTTTCAAAAATTGAGTTTTTGGAAAGCTTATATATAGAAAACGGTGATTTATTCGACGACGTGCTTCATAATAGGTATAGCGAGACTCCGGATGAGCTTTGGAAAAAAATGCGTGCAATAATGATGAACATCGGAGACATTAATCGTGAAATACCGGCTAAGGTTGTACTGTTTGATATGATTGATTATTTGCAAAAAGCAATAGAAGATATCGAGAACAAGAAACCGGCCAGTGCTGATAAGGTTGAAAAGGGTTTTGTCTTTATTATTATGCCTATGATGAAAGGTGACGATTCTCTGGAAGATGAATTGTGGAATGTATATACAACGATTAAAAATTCTGCCTACAACGCAGGATATCGTGCAGAAAGGGTTGATAATATTGCAGGGTCCCAAACAATAGATTCAAAAATCTTTGAATATATAGAAAAAGCAGAAATAATTGTTGCGGATTTGTCATATGAACGCCCCAATTGCTATTATGAGTTGGGTTATGCTAAAGCACTTGGTAAAGAAATGATTATTATTGCAAAACAAGGCACGAAGATTCACTTTGATGTTGAGCATTACGATAATTTTGTATATGAGAATGCTCGTCAGTTGGGTAAAGAACTGCAGACGAGATTTTATGCTCATAAAACGGTATAATTTTTGCCGTTTGTATGAAAAAAGGATGCCCCTCAAGGCAACGCAATGAATAAAGAGCCCTTGCTTTAGCAAGGGCTCTTTATTTAACAGAAATATAAAACATCCTTATCCATTGACATTCCCCGCTTTATGTGGTAAAATAATGGGGTATATCATTTCAGGAGGACGCGAGGATGACTGACAACTTCAGATTTTGCAACGAGGATTTTTTGCCTTTGTTTGCGTACAAGCCATATTCGTTTTATAATCAGTTCGGTATTGAGGGCTTCACAAGGGAGCTTGTGGACTCGATGGGCGAGGCTCCTAGCTACAGGATAGAGTTCAGATACAATGCGGCAAAGCGTATCAGGGCAACCTTCATCATCTTCGATGAGGTCAGCGAGAGCTGTGACGTCAAGTGCATTTGCACCCTGTTCCACGGCGACAGAATGGAGCATTATTGCTACTTCTTCGAGCTGTTTTGCGACGGCGGCTCAAAGCAGATCAACTGCATTGAGGTGGCACAGCCATTCGGCGACGACAGGATCCACAGATACCTTGACGTAGGCGAGGATATCGACGCCTGCTTTGACAAGCTTTGCTTGCTTCACGGTGAGCCGAGGTATGACGCCTTCACCATTCTCTTCTATAAGGAGGCCGACGACGCCTTCAGGGTTCTTGATATGATGGAGGATGATCTTGAGATACGCAGCGATATTCTCCTCGGTGGCAAGCCTACCGTAGAGCATCGCATCATCGGTGGCGTACCCTTTATTCTCTGGCACTCGCCCGATAACGCAAGCTTCCTTGCCGCGAGAGAGGGAGAGGGAGGGGACCCCACCGACGCCAAGCTTTCGGACATTGAGCTTCTTAAGAATATCTAAATTTCCACCGCAGATTGCGACTCTCCGCGTCTGCGGTGCTTTTGTTATGAGATCGGAAAAACGAGCACCGAAGGATAATAAAAAAGACCGTTCGAAGACGGTGTCAAAGCGGCGGGTGAGCGAGTAGGAAACAGTTGACAACTGTTTACGACGATGCGACCGAAGGAAATAAGGAGTCGGCAGAGGCGAAGTCTTGCGAAGGCGAGGGGCGACGACTATATTTCCAAGCCGTCGGAGAACCCCCTGGGTGAGAGTCCAGGCCGTTCGACCAACAAAAAACAAAGACCGTTTTTCAACGGTCTTTTCGTGAGTAATCTATAATTTTGATACCATTTTACAATGGGTGTAAATTTTAGTATTATAGTTGCATTTCGCTGAGATGGGTTGCACCTATTTTTTAATCAACGAAAATACAAGTAATGATGTTACTTATCAAAAATAGCTTTTTCAATTTTATCTATATTGTTTTTTACCATTTCAGCATAATAATCCACGGTTTCCATCGGGGAAAGTGATTTTACATCATCAACGTTAACCCCAATTAAAGCGTTTATATTTGTTCGCTTATCACTCTCAAAGCCATTATCTGAAATAACAACTTCAAAAGCAAAAGGAGAAAAGGGCGTGTTGAAGCTGTAAACTTCAATCTGTGCCGTTCCCTTAACGAAAACAAATTCTTCTTCACCACCGCGATTATGATATTTACACTCATATCCTCGCTCTATGAGAAAGGCAAATTTATCTTCTATGTACTTTTTTGAGTTCTTTTCAAAAGGATTTCGCTTTCTGAATAAACACATTTATCTTGCTCCTTATTACCTAACTTGTTTCTCCCACCATTTATAAATCCTTGGCATTTTGCGGTTGATCTCGTCGCAGATACGCTGATATATTCCTTCATCATATTTCTGTACGTGAATATCAAAACGCTTGGGCTTATAGGTTTCCATCTTCTTTTCGCTGACACCCTCATATATGATGCCGCCGAAAATCTGAATGATATATACGTCGGTGTAATAGAAAATACTACCGAAACGGCTTTTCATCTCATACCTCTTTCCGCAATCATCAGCGGTAAGCTCGTCAAGCTCGCCTGTGAAGAAATGATAGTCTATGTTTTGCTCCCATTTTTCTCTGCTTGGATATGCAACCGATGCTTCCACGTGAAAGGCGTTGCCGTACTTATCCTTTGGAAAGGATATAAGTTCAATTCTGTCGGGTAAAACTCTCCTGTAATGAGGAAATTTCCCTTCAAAACCGTCTGCCTTGAGCTTTGCAATAACTTCACGCTCAAGAGCTGCGTTCATTTTCTGTGCTTGTGTCATAGTGAACTCCCTTTCGTTAATTTCCTAGTTTAGTATAGCATACTTTTTATTTTAATGCAATAGTTTTTGTGTATAGTTTTGGTCGAAGCGGCGGGTGAGCGAGTAGAAAACAGTTGATAACTGTTTACGACGACGCGACCGAAGGAAATAAGGAGTCGGCAGAGGCGAAGTCTTGCGAAGACGAGGGGCGACGACTATATTTCCAAGCCGTCGGAGAACCCCCTGGGGTAAGAGTCCAGGCCGTTCGAGGACGGTATTGAAGCAAG
>JAZQDF010000175.1:0-5230 GCA_045546635.1 Eubacteriales bacterium | reverse complement strand
TGTCTCTGGGAGAGGCGGACTCCATCGGGAAGATTTGCCAGCACACGCTCAAGCTTCTCGGCACGAGAAAGGCTGTCTGCGACGATTATCACGGGCTTGCTCTCCGACGCGGGAACGAAGTCGTCAAGCAGCCAGAAGATGAAGAAGAACACAAGCTCGCTCATCAGATAGGAAACCGAGAGGAACTCAAAATTCCAGGTAATAAGCTTCTCAACCAGCCACATTCCAATGTTGCCGAATACTACGGCAAGCATCAGGCCTGCTACCTTGTGCGAGCCAACCCGCTTCGCCTTTATTGAGAAGAGGATGGTAGCTATCATAGCCACGAAATAAAGGATGATGTGTACCGTGTAAACCGGATGCAGCACGCCGTATTCCTTCACCAGCTTCGCCGCACCGTCAACATATGCAAGAGAGACGCTCTTGTAGTAAAGGTCAAGATACCCTGTGGTCAGAACCATTGAGTACATAAGCACGGCAAATCCGATAAGCAGGCCGGTAACCCACCTTTTGTGCTTGACACCGCACAGCTTGGAGATGATCTTATACATACAAAGGATAAGAAAGACGTGCCCAAGATACGCCAGCTTGTTAGCGAAAAGTGCGAACTCTACGGTACGGGACAGCGAAAGCAAAAGATATCCCAGATTTACAACGCTGACACAGATATACAAAAGGAACAGCCAGCCCTCCTGCCGCTTTTTTCGCGTGCCGAACCAATAATATATTGGAGGAAACAGCGAAAGTACAAAAATAACACTGTATGCGATTGTCATATTCCTTCCCTCCTGCTGTCATTTTTATAAAAATATTATATCACATCACGACAAATAAATCAAGATATTTTCAAATTAATGTAAATCCAGCCCCAAAATCGCAAGATATAGAGAAAAAAAGGCACCCCATCCGCGGTGCCTTTTTATGTTGCTTTAATGTATATCTTAGTAGGCTTTTATTTGTATCCGTCGGGGTGGCTCTTGTGCCAATTCCAAGCACTCTCGATTATCTCATCGAGACTGTCGTGGGCAGGCCTCCAGCCGAGGATACTCTTTGCCTTCTCGCTGGATGCAACAAGCCTTGCAGGGTCACCCGCACGCCTGGGCGTTTCTACCGCGGGAATGGGATGTCCCGTTACCCTTCTCGCAACCTCAATAACCTCTCTTACAGAATATCCAACGCCGTTGCCAAGATTGAAAATATCACTCTTTCCGCCGTCAAGAAGATACCTTACGGCCAAGATGTGTGCGGCAGCAAGGTCGGTCACGTGGATATAGTCGCGTATGCAGGTGCCGTCAGGTGTGTCGTAATCGGTGCCGAAGATGGAGATAAACTCCCTCTTACCGTTTGGAACCTGGAGAACGAGGGGGATAAGATGGCTCTCGGGGTTATGTGCCTCACCTATATTACCGCTCTCATCCGCTCCGCAGGCGTTGAAATATCTGAGAGAAACGAAGCTCATTCCGTGTGCCTCGGCAGTCCATCTGAACATCTTCTCCATAGCAAGCTTGGTCTCGCCGTATGGATTGGTGGGACAGGTCCTGTCGGTCTCAAGGATAGGAATATTCTCAGGCTCGCCATAGGTGGCGGCAGTAGAGGAGAATACTATTCTCTTTACCCCGTTTGATACCATAGCGTCAAGAAGAACCTTGGTGCCGTAAAGATTGTTTTCATAATACTTCAGCGGATTCTTCACGCTCTCGCCAACCAGAGAGAACGCCGCAAAATGAACGATACAGTCAATGCTCTCGCTCTTGAAAAGCTTATCAAGGAAGGCGAAATCGCGTATATCGCCCTGATAAAATCTTGCTCCGTCGGGTACAGCACCGCGATAGCCCGTCACAAGGCTGTCACAGATCACAACGTCATAGCCCGCCTTTATAAGCTCAAGAGCGGTGTGCGAGCCGATATATCCGGCACCGCCGGTAACTAAAATCGACATAATATATCTCCTTATCCTATAATGCCGTCTGCAATTTCCGCAACGTAGAAGGAGGCGTCGTATCCTATCTCGGAGCTGTAATGCTTCCCTACGTTAGCAATAAAGTCATCAACGCGATCTCTTTTCACAAGACTTACGGTGCATCCGCCGAAGCCTGCACCTGTCATACGGGATCCAATACATCCCTCCTGCATTCTGGCAGCATCTACAAGCGTGTCAAGCTCCCTGCCCGTCACCTCGTAATCATACTTCAGAGAATCGTGAGACTGATTCATCAAGCGACCGAATTCAAAAAGATCGTTGTTTCTTAACGCCAGAACGCTTCTCGCGACTCGATCGCATTCGGTCGTCACGTGTCTTGCCCTTCTGTATACTGTGTCACCGAGCAGCTCCTTGTATTTTTCAACGTCGGAGGGTGCTGCCTCGGAAAGAGAGTCGATGGGCAGCTTGGATTTAAGAATCCTAAGGGCCTCCTCTACCTCGCCGCGACGCTCGTTATATTTGCTCTCGCGGAGATTATGAGGCTTATTACAATTTGAAAGCACCAGGACATAGTCCCCAAGCTCAAGAGGAATATGCTCGTACTCAAGGGTTGCACAGTTAATAAGAATTGCGTGATCCTTCTTGCCGTTTGCGGAGGCGAACTGATCCATTATACCGCAATTAACACCGCAGTAGTTGTTCTCTGCTCTCTGAGAAATTACGGCAAGAGCAACCTTATCAATGGGATTGTCGCCCATTCTGGCCAGGGCGTAGGCGGTGGCAACCTCTATTGCCGCAGAAGAAGACAGCCCGCTGCCAAAGGGGACGGTGCAATCGTATAAAATATCACATCCGACCAGCTTATATCCCTCGCGAAGCATTTCATCGGCAACGCCCGCCTGATAGCTGCCCCAAGGGAGCTGACGGTAATCGCCCGTTCTCGAAAGGTCGATCTCTGCTCTAAGGTCAATGGTTGTCGCGGCAATACGAAGGAGGTTCGTACCGTTTCTTCTCACTGCCACGCGACATTTAAGTGACAGTGCGGCAGGCAGAACTCTGCCTCCGCAGTAATCAATATGCTCACCGATAAGGTTAACCCTGCCCGCCGCGGAATATGTCGCCTCGGGAGCAGCACCAAAAAGCTCGGTGAATTTAACATCAAGGTTAATCATTATAAGCTTTACCCCTTAATCTCGTTAATAAAATACGGTCGGCTGTATGCCGCATTTCCCATCTCATCTACCAGAGTGATGCGAATATACTGATGCTCGTTCACGCCCTGGCTCGCAAGCTCCAGATACCAATTTATATCGATGTTTGCCTCTGAAAGTAAACTATCGTTTGCTTTTTGAGTAAAAAGCAGTCTTGTATCGTTGGAAACTCCGATAAACTTAACCGGAGATGACGACACGCTTACAACGCCGTTTTCAATCGAAAGCTCCTTGATTTGGGGCCCTGTGGAGCAATAGAAATCACCCCGCCTAAGAGCCGAAAATACGGTAGAATAATCAAGGCTCTCTGCCTTTACCATAACGAATCCGCCAAAGCAATCGCACAGCTTGTGTGAGTCATCGGTCGCAAGCGGAAACACCCTTTTACCCGCCCTTAAAAGATCGTCAAGCGGCTTATCCGAATCAACGTATCCATTCCTTGCACAGGCGGTATTATACAGCTCCACTCCCCACAGTCCTTCAAGGTCTATATAATCCGAATAATCCTGAAGCGACCAGACGGGATGGTTGTAGGACACAAGGCAGCCCTCCTCATTCGCAAGCCTGATGGCCTCATTTACCGAATCGATAGAATACTCGCGGAAAAGACCGCAGCTGTCCTGCTCGGGAGTAATGTAATCAAAGGACCGGGGAACCCACATTTTTGATCTGTCGAAGGATCTGAAGCAGCTTTTCATCTCCTCGGGTGAATAGATGTTCAGATGATAGGTCTTAGTAAAGTGAAAATCGCAGTCGCATCTCTGATTTACGCTTATTTCGGTGGAGGTCAGGGCAAGAAAATCCCCGTCGGTAAGCTCCGGATGAGGAACCATAATCTCGTGGTCGGTAAATGCCACGATGGAATATCCCTGCTCCATATAGATACGTTTTATCTCCTCCGGCGTCATCTCACCGTCGGAAACGGTTGTATGAATGTGGAGATTTGCCTTATAAAACCTGCCCTTATCGGGTAAAAGATGCTTCTTCATACGCCCTGCCTCGCATTTTTATTTTTTGTCAAATCCAAACAGTCTTCTAAAGAAATTAACTATTGCTCTCCATAGAAGACAAAGCGTATTTTTTTCATAATTCTGACTCCTTTTTATTTTCCTAAAATAATGATCTCGTTAATGCTGCCGCCGTCGGGAAGATTAAAGCCGATCTTCACGCTGTCGGCCTCAACGTTCTTAAGAAATTCAATATTGAAACAGCTCAGGGGATAAATAAACTCGGTTTCATCATTTACATAGAAATCAGAGCAGAACTGCGGATAGTAAACTATATTACCGTTACCGAAATCGATATACTCTATTTCGGGAATATAGCTATCATAATAGGCACTGTTATAAACGATGACACCGGCAATTTCATAGCTGCCGCCAAGGTCTATTTCAATATAAGACTCGCCCTTACCGAGTATGACCTCCCTATCCCTTGAATCAAGGTTATAGCAGTCAACGATATAGCTGTCGGTTAAGGCAGAGGCGTTCTGAACGTTGTTAGCCGTAACCGATGTCCCCGCCGCAACGTTATCAAAACCGCTGATACGTCCCGGCAAATTTATGACCGAATAGCTTGGACCGTTGAAGAAGGGGATGCCGTTCTCGTCAAAATAAACGTAGTCTATGGCGAAGTAACGGGGGGTGTAATACTTGGAATTCCAGCCCCTGTTCTGATGGGCGTGGTAGCCTACCATAAGCTGATCGCCAACGTAGAAGAAGCTGTGATGTCCCGTACCCGAGGCATAGCCCTCCCACTGATTGAAGATCAGCTCCTCCTCATCAGGTGTTCCCGGGAAGCCCATAAGAAGATTTGTCCACAGCTCGCCCTCGCGATAGGGCTTTACAAAATTGCCGAGAGGACTATCCGAGACGGCGTAGCAGATATTGTAATACTTGTTCCAGCAGCCGTTTGTCGAATAGGTAAGGTAATACCTGCCCTCGCTCTTTATCATAAAGGGGGCCTCGCAAATCTTTACCTTATTATCACGGTACATCTCCCACTCGATAATCTGCTCCTCGCTCTCGGAGTCAACAGTACCCGGAATCACCAATTCCGTATAGGTTGACCAATCGGCCTCGTAGGGAGAGATAAGCTC
>JAZQDF010000174.1:0-4530 GCA_045546635.1 Eubacteriales bacterium | reverse complement strand
TCTGGCCCGTAACCTTACCTACGACGTAGTTGGGGCTGTCAAGCGAGGTGTCGATAACCTGCTTCAGCGTGCCGGAGTCGGAATTCTTGTTATCGCCCTCGAGGCTGATGATATATCCGCCTGTGGACTTCTCCTCAATATCAACGATACGGTGGCTGATGGTCTCCTGGCGTGTATAAACGTACTTGAAGGTCAGGACGTCGCCGATCTCAAGCTCGTCATACCACTTCTCTGCCGCCGTTTTCTCCTCGGGAACGACCTGGATGAATACGACCGAGCCGACGGGGATGTCCTTGATCTTATACGCACTTACGTCGGTTGCGTCGCAGGCCTCCATTGAGGGCGAGATGACTACTCGCATCTGAGCACCGAATATGGTAGCCGTACCGTCCGCATCCTTTTTCGAGGTGATGGTGATGATCACGCCGATAATACAGATGCCGATGAAAAGATACAGCAGCACGTTTGATACTATGTTCCAGATTTTCTTTAAATTTACTTTGTTATCCATTGTTTTTCTCCATCTCACCACCGCGGTGGTGTAAAAAATGTGGAATCTATTTGCTATTGTCTGTCTTGCAGCTATGAATGTTTTCGATAAATCAGTTCTTTTCGATAATAACGTGGATGTCAAACTCGGATGTCGTACCCTGTGCCTCGTTGCCTGTATCGAGAGGCATAGCGTAGCGGAATGTGATAAGAACGGGATCCTCTGCCTCGAGGGTGGCGGTGGTATCAATCACAAGGCCGTCGTCAAGAAGCTCTGTCAAGGGACCCTCGTGAACCTTCTCGCCGTCAAACTCGACGGTGACGTTGACAAACTCCTTCATACCGCCGTCGTGGTTCTCCTGAAAATCAAGGTGAACGAAATATGATCCGCTTGCCTCACAGATAAGATTCACGTCATACTCCTTCTCAACGCCGGGAGATAGAACGAGATCACGAACGGGAATCAGAGTTTCGGTAATACCGTTCTCGGTTGCGGTAATACTACCCTCAAAATTCTCATCCGCCCTGTTAAGGAAAACGATGAGCATAAGCGACATAACGCTGAGCAATAATATTGCGGTTATTAAAATGTAAAAGCTTCTGTCCTTCATCACAGCCTCCTTAACGGGTAATAAATATATATATAAAACTTTATTTCATTTAAAAATAAGTTTGGTAAATTATATTATACATTAATTGAAGACCTATGTCAATTAATTTTCAAATATTTTATAGTTTGTCTTTAAATTTTGTTTAAAGCATACAAAAAAACATAAAAATTCGGGGACGTAAGAGGTTTTTCGTAATTCGCATTTAAATCCGTTAATTCTTTAACAATTTCAAAAATGGGTTAATAAAGTATTATTTAAATGCTAAAATGCAATGTGTTGTTTACATTTCGCCCGATTGGAAGCTCAAAAAGCCCAACGGCCGCAACATAAATACGTAACAAAAATGGATGGCAGCGAAATAATAGAACGGGTTTTATTTTTGGTGAATTCTAACAAAAAGGTGGGTAGGATATTTTCCTGTAATGGATAAAAAAAAGACTACCGTTAGGCAAAAAAATGCAAAAATGCGGCATTTTCGTGAATAATGTGTGTAAATAAACAAAAAAGCAGGGACACACAAAGGTGTCCCTGCACTGCCGCTATTCTGTGGCATACGGGAATGCTTTCAGAAAACGCGGATGAATGATTACCTGTGAAGATCGTACAGACGGTCAGGAGAGCCTTACGATCGTGATATTTACTATACCGGCGGCGTACCCCTCAAGGAAAACGTTGAAGACCGGGCCAAACCAGGCGTCGGTAATTTCAACGACGGAGTTGTTTGTAAAGATCTCGTCGCCATAGGTCACCGTAGCATTGGAATTATCCCAATGTATCAAAAATCTGCCTACCGTACCCCTGATCTGGAACCAAACGTAGGTATTCTCTTCAATAATTATCTCGGTAGGAGTGCTGCCATCAAGAGCAAACGGACCGTCCTCCCAGGCCTTCTTCGGATCAGAGACGAAGGTAGCCTTAAAGCTTATCTCGGAGCCGACGGCGTCAGGCTGTATATAAATATACACCAGGTCACCGATATTAAGATGAAGCGTCAAGGCATCGGTCGTAAGCTCGCCCGTCTCGGGAAGATTGGCAAATGCCCAGGTAAAGCCACCGTTCTGTGTCAGCGTAAGATTGCCGTTATCAACCGCCCTGTAGATAAAATAGCTGCCTCCCGAAAGAGTGGCGGTGTTTGTACCTATAGTAAAGCTATGAGGCTTCACGAGGCTGCCATCGGTGGTTATCTCACCCTCCTTTATTGAGGCGATAAATTTGATATTCAAGGGCTCGGCACTTCCCTCTGCCGAGAGGCCAAAGTAATATTTTCTGCCCTTAACGACCTCGAGAGTACGGGTTTCAATAGTGTTTGTCACAAAATCGGCGGCGGCAGACATAACTACCTTGACACCGGGAGTGGCAATCTGGATAGTAAATACGCCCGTAAGATCGGCATAGAACTGATACCATACGATGCTACCGTCACCGCCGTAGGTTAATTTTTCTTCCTCGCCAAGAATATACCAGTCGGGATTATTCTCGTGACCTGCGGGATACTGATAGATGGGAGTTATGGTATAATCGCCCGGGGTGGCGATGTATTCAAGGTTAATTTCTACGATATACTCCTCCCCCTCTGTAAGAAGGTATCTGTCGTACCTGTCGCGGGATGGTGAGCCGCCCTCACGGTAGAAAATAGTGGCAACAAACAGATGCGAGCTGACGAAATCGTAGGCACCGCTGTGGGATGGAGTGAAGAGGACGTACATTTTATCAACCGAAATATTATCAGCCGTAACGTTGAAGCTGTTACGCTGTCCGTCGGTCATAATGCCGTCGATGACCTTTATTTCTTCATCGGGAGCTTCGTCTCCGCCGTCATCCTCGCCCTTAAGGGTAAGGGTATACTGGGTGGCGTTAAAGGAGGCTATTGCGGGGACGCCGTTCTCTAAAGTAAGCGTACCGGAAAGGGGATGAAGGAGATCACCGTTAGCGTTATAAAGCAGGATGCTGCCGCCCGAAATAACGTAGGTTGCATTTACTACGTTCGGGCCGGTCAGGGGGTGATAATAATCGAAGACTACCGTACCGAGTGCGGAGTCGATAATAACCTCGAGGAGCTGATTTCCGAAAGCATCAGTGCCCTCGTACACGCCGCTGATGTCAACGTCAGGATCAACAGGCTCGTCGCCCTCCGGCTCGTCGGGAGATACCTCACAGGGAGTAAGGCTCCAGCCGATAGTCCAGCTGTCAATTCGGGACGCGGCAACATAAAATTCGTATACCGTACCTGCCGCAAGGCGAACGGTAAAGGTGGTTTCTCTGGCAATATAATTGGGGTGAAGCGAGTCCACGACAGGTCCGGGGCTGCCGTGTGCGTGATCATCGCCATCCCAGGCACCAAGTCCCGCAGGAAGAGTGAAGGTATATTCGCCCGACTGATCAGCGGTGAAGCTGACCTTATCCACCCAGCAATTATTGGCGGTGGTATTAACGCGGATCGTATCAGGAAGATCTACGTTGTGATCAGGATCCACCTCGCCGCATACGGTACATACGCCCTCGGCAAAGTTGTGTCCCAATGGCTTGATCTCATTCTGTGGCAGAAGAATTTCGCCACATACGGAGCATTTCTTCCCCTTGGAAAGTCCCGTCTCGGTGCAGGTGGGAGGAGTGCCGTTAACCGTTTGCTCGGTATGTCCGAGAGGATCAACAGATTCGGTATAGCTATCGGCACAGAGGATACAGGTGTAGGTAATACTACCCGCATTCGTGCAGGTGGGATTCTCGGTGACCGAGCTGTACTGATGGGTACATTCTGCGGGAGTATCGTCATTCCCTTCCCCATCGGGATCGGGATTTTCGGGATTGGGATTTTCAGGATTAGGATCTTCGGGATTCGGGGTTTCCGGTGTGACGGTGCCGTCCTCTACATCAGGAGGCGTTACGTCGGGATTTTCACTACTGCCTGAGCCGTTGTTATCGGAGATATTATCCGAGCCGCCTTCCGTATCCCCGTCACCGACGGGCGTAGGCTGATATCCGCAAAGCCGACAGACACCGTCAGAAATCTCGTGTGGTGCGAAGGAGGTTATAGCCTCGGAGCAATCCTCCCGTTCGGTACAAATCGCCGTCTGCCAATGATTTTCGGCGTCGTAGGACCATACGGGCCCGTACTGATGAGAGTGCTCTGGCATAGGGTGTCCCGTAAGCATACAAGGCAGAGATACCGCCAGGACTATCAGAAACACAAGCGTTTTCACCTTGATATTCAAAACGGCACCTCCCTCTCACGCAGAGCGTGAATTTTCTTCAATAAATAGATGTTTAAATTATAGCATAGCAGTCTGCCTTTTGCAATAGTTTTTATAACAAATTTCATTTTTATTAGGTTTTACGGTGAAAACAGCGAGCATTTTGCGGCTTTATGCTAAAAAACAGGAATATTTATGCAAAAAGCAATAAAAAAACCGCACCCCGAAGGGTGCGGTCT
>JAZQDF010000173.1:0-2980 GCA_045546635.1 Eubacteriales bacterium | reverse complement strand
ACTTCACCTGTCCCTGTTCAAGGATACAGATGTTACGGCAGAGATTCTCAATATCAGCAGTGATGTGGGTAGAGAAGATTATCGTTCTGCCGACTGCGATACGGGAAAGCAGGTTGAGGAAGTAAAGTCTTTCCTCGGGATCAAGTCCCGTTGTGGGCTCGTCGATAATAAGCACCTTCGGCTCGTCGATTATTGCCTGCGCGATACCTGCACGGCGAAGCATACCTCCCGAATAATTTCCGATACGCTTCTTTTCTTCGCCCACGAGTCCGACGGTCTCGATAGCTTTCGCGATACGCTCACGGCGTTCTTTTTTGTCCTTGATACCCTTCATAATGCAGACGTAATCAAGGAACTCAACGATATTGAGTCTTGGCATAAGCTTTGTGCTCTGGGGAAGATAACCGAGAGATTTGCGAAATTCCTCACGACCGGCTTTAAGCTCCTTTCCGTCGAAGTATATCGCACCGTCAGTCTGATCCATTACGGTGGCGATGATTCGCATAATGGTAGTCTTGCCGGCTCCGTTTCTGCCGATGAGACCGAAGATGCCCTCGGGAATCTCGAACGAAACATTATCGAGCGCCTTTTTCTTGCCGAGAGGATATATCTTTGTCACGTTTTTTATTTCTATCATACTGTGATTTCCTTTCTGAGATTTGTAAGTTATTCTTTAAATCCTATCAGTCGCCAAATCCCTTGTGCAGTTCTTCGCGGCGAAGAAGCAGATATGTTCCGACAAGCAGAAGAACGCCGATGGCGAAGAATATGAGCCTGTTATACGTCCAGGCATTCTTCATTATCTCCATTCCCGGAACCTGTGCCGCATATGCGTTCGGGATTTCGTCGCTGAGCATTATCTCCGACATAAAGGGGTTAAAATAGCATTTCGTTACCGGCTCTATTCCCTTCTTGATCCCTACCGAGAGTGTCTCAGCCGCAACAGATACGAACATACAGGGGAAAATGGAAATGTAGCAGCTCCTCGTAAGAACCCTGAAGAAGCAGAACAGAGCGAAGAAGAAGAATATCGTAACAAAAAAGGATACTGCCACGTATGGCTTGTAGTTTTCGGGAATGAATATCGGCACCTTCGGCCTAATCTCGCCCACATACGGAGAATAGCGAAAGAGGGCGAGAATAAGCCAAGATGGAAGAAGAGTATATACTAAGACCGGCAGACACTTTGAAAAGAACAGCTTTGCCGCGCTTGTTCCGCAAACCAGTGAAAGCTCGATCTCGTATTTGTTTGGTAAAATGAAGCAGCAGCAGGCTGTGAGCAGATACACTATCTGCATCTCCGTATTATTGAAGAAGCCTATGAGCTGCGGAGGAGTTATAAGCGGACCTTCCGTTATTCTGTTTGTGGTGAACCACAGAAACAGAAACGTGATGGGGAGTAATGGTATGTAGCTTTTAAATGAACGTTTCAGCAAGTGTTATCACCTCTGATTTAGATTTTTATTTCAGTCGGCAAATCCGCAGTGTAGCCGTTCACGCTTCAAAAGAAAATACGTGAGAACGGTCAACAGTATGCCGAGCGCGGTGAATATAAGGCGGTTATAGCTCCAAATATTTGCACAAATACCGAGATCGAAAACCTGCACAGGCTCATCGCTGATTATGTATGTGGAAATAAAGGGATCGAATATCGCGCGTCCGAGCTCGTATTTACCCTGTCGGATGCTCTTATTTTGCTCGTAAAAGGTAAAGTAGATAAACACACATCCGAGAATGGACGCAGAGCTGCTCCTTGACACTACTCTCACAAGGGAGAACAGTCCAAAGAAAAACAGCATAGTCACCGCCATTGAAACAGCAAGGTAAAGTTTGTATTTTTCGGGAGCATAGAACGAAAGCTGATTTCCAATAAGGGAATAGGAATATCCCACAAGCTCGTAAGAACAGAGGAATACATACATGGGAATTAAGGTGTATACGGCAACGGGAACGAGCTTTGAAAAGAACAGTCTCTCGGTTTTGACACCGCAAACGAGGGAGAGCTCGATCTCATAATTATCGCGAAGGATGGATGAACAGATCAGAGCGGCAAACATAGTAGCGTTGATCTCCATCCCTCCCGAAAATCCGACATCGGGCCAAGGCATCATAAGCGGAAGAGGAGCGGGAGAATAGATTCCAAGGAACAATCCTCCGAATACAGCAAATAATATCGGTATTGTCCTTTTAAATGATAGTCGGTACATGGACTGGCACCTTTCTCTTGTCTATAATCCAATCACGGTTCCCGCCAGTACTTCCCTATTCGGGGATATTTTGTTTCGCGTTCGTCAGCGGGATATACTTCCTTAACGGCGTAGAGTCCCGTTACACTTGAAAGCTCATCCGGAAGGGGCCAGCGGTTGATGTCGGCTCCGTTTGGCTGCTCCGTCACGGGAATACCCGTTGTAACCGGCGGAAATGCGGAGAGAGAGAAGCTTTGCGCCAAAGTATCTTTGCGGTTTGAAAATACATTTGCGTAACCGATATAGTAAATATCACCGTGCTTGTCAAACAGTACAACGTCACCGACAACTCCAAGCCTTTTCTCGCAGGACATGAAAATGTTATCCTCGATCACGCAGTCCACCATGACCTCGCGAGGGAAGTAATACACCTGCTCTTCACCGATAGGAATAATAAATCTGCCGTTTTCGTCCACGTGTCCCCAGCAGGTACGCGCAGACGCCTTTTCGCCTGCCTTAAAGTACTGTGCATAAGACGGCTCTGTAGACTTGACTCCGCTGAGCTCAAAATTAAATCCTGCAAAGCTTATGCCGGGATTAAACACGAAGTAATTCTGATACCCGGAAGGAAATCCCTCAAATACTTTCGTGGTATTTCTTATGACCTTACCGTTTTCATCAAGATAGTGTGCCTTGATAATGATGTCATAGGTACCTGATGTGCGGTTGCTAATGTCAAGGATCATGACGTTGTCTTCCTTGTAGTTATACTTTCTCTGCTTCACCAGCATACC
>JAZQDF010000172.1:0-2778 GCA_045546635.1 Eubacteriales bacterium | reverse complement strand
CCGTTGTTGTCAGAGCCGAAGGCTGCCATATTGTAGCCCTCCTTAAGCTCTCTCTTGGAGATAAGCTTATCGCTGCCGATTACCTCGCCGTCCTCAATGGTAACCTGAGGCTGAGTAGCATCGTTGAGAGTAGCAACGATTACACCGTCAACGCTTGCAACTGCTGCGTAGTCGATGTTCATCTTAACGGTAGCCTCAAAGTCATCACCCGAGGAGCCGTTGTCTGCACTGTTAACGCCAAGGCCAAGTACGATCTCGCCGTCGGTAGTGAAGGACATAGCCTGCTCATCGTTGCCTGCCTTTACAACTGCAGCGATGAAGTCGGTGATAGAGATAGTGCAGCCTGCACCGAGAAGGTCGTCGTCTGCGGAGATGACGTAGCCGTTATCCATAGTCTGAGTTTCCATAGCCTCAACCTCTGCAACGGTCTTACCTACGCACCAAGCCTCGAAGGCTGCTGCCTGCTCAAACCACTCCTTAACGGTTGCGTTACCAACGAGAGAGTGACCGAAGGCTGCCATATTGTAGTCGTAGCCAAGCTCCTTCTTGGTAAGAAGGCTGGTAAATGTAACGGTATCGGTAATGGTGTACTTGTTCTGAACGCCGTCGATCTTACAAGCAACGATCACACCGTTCTCGTCAACAACGATGGTTGCGATGGTTGCGTTGATCTGTGCGTTGGTGATGTCACCGTATACAATACCAAGACCGAGGGTGTATTCCTTCTCTGTTACGGGAGGAACGTAGTTGGGATCGGTCGCACCGCACTCGCACTTGCCGTCAACATAGTTATGCTCGTGAGGAGCAACATAGTTGGGATCGGTTGCACCGCACTCACACTTGCCATCAACGTAGCTGTGGGTATGAGGAGCAACGTAGTTGGGATCGGTCTCACCGCACTCGCACTTGCCATCAACGTAGCTGTGGCTGTGGGGATCGTTGCCGCCACCGAGAACGAGGGCAAGCACAACGATGAGAACAACTACAGCTGCAGCAATACCCGCGATAATGGCGATCTGCTGTTTGCTGAGAGGCTTCTTCTGTGCAGGAGCCTCTTCCTTTTTCTCAACGGGAGCCACTTCGGGCTGCTCATTGAGGTTCTTGTTTTCTTCGCTCATTTTAATTTCTCCTTTGTAATAAAATGTCGAGTATGTACTCCATCGGTCATTATAACATAAATAATCGAAAAAGTCAATATCACTAAATAAAATAAAGATTGTTAGTTATTTAACATAATTTATATTTTAAAGTAAAGAAATCCGACCAAAAATAACTTGACATAAGTGGGAAAAAATGATAAAATTATATATTAGCGAAAAAAACCTTAGACGAGGTCGATATGGATTTTAACAAGCATATTCCAATAATAGAGCAAAAAATAGGCTATATCTTCAAGGATAAAAGCCTTATAACCCAGGCCTTTACCCGCTCCAGCTTCTGCAACGAGCACAAAAGTCGCGGCGGCCGCGGATATATATCCAACGAGGTGCTGGAGTTCTTCGGTGACAGCGTGCTGTCCACGGCACTTATCAGTATGATGCTGCGTGACAAGACCGAGAGATACGAGCACGGCGTGTATACCCAGCTTCGCGAGGGGGATTTCTCAAACATACGCTCGAAGCTAAGCGACAAGCGTAATCTGTCGAAGAGTATGGCAATGCTGGGCCTTCAGAAATATCTCAGAATGGGCGGCGGAGATGCCAAGCTGGGTATCGAAAACGAGCCATCGGTTATGGAGGACCTGTTTGAGAGCATCGTCGGTGCGGTATACATCGACTGCGGTATGGATATGCAGCGGGTTATAGGCGTGGTGGCAAATATGCTCGACGTATCGGTATATTTTTCATCCGAGGCGGCACCTATACAGAGCCACAAAAACGCCCTGCAGGAGTGGTGTGCGGATAAAAATCACCGCCTGCCTGCCCCGATATACAAGACGGTGTCCGAATCCGGCCCCGACCACAAGCGAGTGTACGAGCGTGCGGTTATCATAGGCGACCGCACGGTTGCCGTCGGCAAGGGCAAAAATCTAAAAATTGCCGACAGTATGGCGGCAGAAAAGGCTCTTGAAATCCTGAAAAAAGAGTGTAAAAGCACTCATAATGTAAATATTTCTTCACTTTCAGCACTGAAAGTGTATGCTATGAAGCAAAAACAGCCCTCCCCCGAGTTCAGAGATCTTGGCGAGACAGCGGCCTCTACAGCAAGTGCGAGGGAGTATATGATAGAGTGTCGCTGTATGGGAGTATCGGCGGTGGCAACTGGGTTAAGCAAGCAGGAGGCAAGAGCACTTGCAGCAGAGACTGTTCTTCACACCCTTGAAGCAAAAAACACACCTGCGTCTACGAAAAAACCGACGAAAAGAGTTGCAAGGCCCACGAAAGCGAAGAAGCCCACGCAGACGCCTGCTGTGGCAAAGGACGAGTCGGTAAAAGGAAAAACAGGATCAAAGGCAACAAAAATGCAGCAAAGGACCGAGTCAAAGCCATCCTCACGTACAGGAAAAAGGACAATGAATGGCGGCAAGTCCAAAATGAAGCATTGATCCGTTTTAAAATCAATTTATCTAACGGAGAAATAATATGAAGCAAGCTTATCTTGAGGGTGGAAGGATCCTTACCTCACACGGCGTACGCGGTTTAATTAAGGTAGAGCATCTTTGCGATTCGCCAAAGGTTATGCTCTCTGTAAAGAGTATTTATTTCAAGGAGCGTGACGGCTCCTTTACCCGACGGGCGGTAAAATCCTGCTCGCTTATGGGACAGCACCTGCTTATGG
>JAZQDF010000171.1:0-2033 GCA_045546635.1 Eubacteriales bacterium | reverse complement strand
GACATGGCTACGATCCGACTTGATAACGTTGCCCTCGCCGTCAAGACTGACCTCCACCGTATCACCGGGAAGGGCGATAACACGCTTTACCACAGCCTTGTGAAGAGAGGTGGTGTAGTCCTCAAATACGATAATATCGCCGTAGTCGGGGGTGTAGAACAGGTCTGATATTATAAGATGATCTCCGTCCTCGAGAGTCATATTCATAGAATCGCCCTCTACGATAGAGTGCCTGAATACGAAGGAGGTAAGCAGTATTACGGCAAGCAGGACGAAGACGAACATCTCTGCAATATCGAATACCCAGTCCATTACTCTCGGCTTGTCCGGATCGTATACTCTGTCGGCAGGCTCCTCGTCCTCTTCGGCGTCCTCCTCTGAAAGTCCCTCGGGCGTCGGGCCGAAGCTCATCGCGATCTGAAAGCCGTCGTCAAGGGCCTCTCCTTCATCGCCGAGATTAAAGTCGGGGGCGGTCTCATCCGGGATATCCTCGCTGATCTCGTCCTCATCTGGCTCGTCGTATTCCTCGGGGGCGAGGGTTATCTTCTCGTCCCAGTCGTCAGAGTGGGTGGGCTTCTTCTCCCTGCGATCGCCCCTTCGCTTGTCGTGATGCTTCGGCAGGGTAATAAGAACCTCCTCCGGATTCTCCTCCTCTACCTCCTCGGGCGGAGTTGATGCCGCTTTGCTAAGCTTTCTTCCCATCAGCTCGTGAAATTCTGCCATAAAGGTGTCGAATTCTGCCTCGTCGGAGGTCTCGCCGTAGTCCTCGTCCTCGTCATCAATCATCAGGGCGTCAAGGCTGTCAGCCTTGGCCTCGTTTTTTTTATCCTTCTCGGTTTCCTCGGTGGGCTTTTTTCTCTCGTCTGCCATCGGAAGCACCGCCTTTCGTAATATTTAATAATATATTTTACCATATTTTGCAGGTGATTACAATATATTTTTAAAAATATTTCCGCAAAATATTAAAACAATATTAAAATAAAAAAAGACCGCCTCGAGGACGGCCTTTTACGCTTTTAAGTATTGAGTATCTTATACAGCTCGGATTTTGACATTTTCCTGTCCTTTGCCGCACGCTTTATGGCATCCATTCTGGGCATACCAAGGCTTTCGTATCTCTCAACGTGCTCCTCGGGGGAAAGTGCCACAAGCCCGATGATCTCGTCGCTTACCACCTCACCGCTGAAGCCCTCTACCACCAGAACGTACTCTCCGCGTGGCTCGTTCGCCTCATAAAATGCAACCGCCTCGCCAAGCGTGGTACGCTTGATTTCTTCATTTAGCTTGGTTAATTCGCGGCAGAGTGATATTTTTCTGTCATCTCCGAATATTTCAGCCATATCGGCAAGGGTGGCTCTCAGCTTGTGGGGAGCCTCGTAAAAGATCAGGGTACGATCCTCACTCTTTACTGCATCAAGCCGGCGTTTTCTCTCGCTCTTGTTGGCGGAGAGGAAGCCCTCGAAGGCAAATCTGCGGGTTCCGAGGCCGGATACCGAAAGGGCGGAGACCGCCGCACAGGCACCGGGAATGACCGATACGGTTATGCCGCTGTCGGCACACAGTCTTACGATATCCTCACCCGGATCGCTTATTGCAGGCATACCTGCGTCGGTGATCAGGGCACAGGACTCGCCCGACAGCAATCTTGCAACCAGCCTCTCGCCGCTTGATTTTTTATTATGCTCGTGATAGCTTACCAGCTCCTTCTTTATGCCGAGGGCGGTAAGCAATCTAACCGAATTTCTCGTATCCTCTGCGGCGATGAAATCAACCTCGCAAAGCACCTTGACGGCTCTCTCGGATATATCCGCAAGATTGCCTATCGGTGTCGCCACAAGATACAGGGTGGATTTTTGAACCTTGTTTTTCTCGTCAGTCATTATCTCTTAAAATCGGAAGGGAAGCTTCCGTTCTCCATTATATAATTCATATCGTCACCGTACTCCGAGTGACCTCCGTCGCGATAGATTATCAGCGGTCTGGTTACCGTAAGACCGCACCTGCCGCCAAGACGAAGTCGGATCGTAGCCATG
>JAZQDF010000170.1:0-4389 GCA_045546635.1 Eubacteriales bacterium | reverse complement strand
AGTTATAATGTATGCGGATATATATTTTTTGTTTGAAAATATGTATCAAACCAACAGTTTTTCCGCCAACGGCTCGGCGGTACAATTAATTAGTTATTTCACGCAAATGAAATAAAAATTTTTTAAGGAGGATCTCTATTATGAAGAGAAACTTTAAGCTCATCGCGGCGGTTCTCGTTCTTGCAGTGATGGCTCTCACACTCGCTTCTTGTGAGTACATTGAGGGTGCTGTAGGCGATATCAAGGATTCCGTTGGTAACGTCATTGACAAGATCGTTCCCCACGAGCACGAGTTCAGTGCAGATTGGTCCAGCGACGCGACCAACCACTGGCACGCAGCTATCTGTGACAAGAAGGACGAATGTGCTTCTGCTACCGCAGATCTTGCTGCACACACATTCGCAGACGGCGTTTGCTCCGTATGTGGATACACTGAGGAGGCTCCCCACGAGCACAATTACGTTAACGGTAAGTGTGAGTGTGGTGCGGAGGATCCTGACTACGTTCCTACCTGTACCGAGCACGCGTACAGCATCAACGTAACTAAGGAAGCTACCTGTACAGAAGAGGGTGAAAAGACCTTTACCTGTACCGTTTGTGGCCATTCCGAAACCCAGACTGTTGCTCCCCTCGGTCACGATGAAGAGACCATAGCGGGCACTGCTCCCACCTGTACCGAGGCCGGTCTTTCCTCCGGAAAGCAGTGCTCCGTTTGTGGCGAGATTACCAAGGCTCAGTCCGAGATCGCAGCAACCGGTCACAGCTTTGTTGACGGTGCTTGCTCCGTTTGTGGCGAGGTTGACCCTGATTACAACGGTCCCAAGACCTATCTCTTCGAGACCAATACCGTTGTTATTTACAACGAGGACGGAACTCAGAATCTTACCGATAAGGCTGAGCTTCCTACCGACGTTACCTACTGCGACGGTTACTTCAGCATCATCGGCAGCGTTGTTCAGCGTATTAAGAACAACGAGTACGTTTACTGTGTAGAGGTTAACAAGCAGCTTAAGGGCGGTATCCAGTTCACCGTTACCGGCACTGCAGCTGTTGAGATCAACTTCCACTCCACCGGTGGCTCCAACACCTCCTGGATCGGTCTTATCGACGCAGAGGGCAATCTTATTGCTAACAACGAGGGCGTTAATACCGTTACAGGTACAGGTGAAGGCCTTACCGTAACCTATAACCTTACCGCAGGCACCTACACCGTTGTATCTCCCGCTCTTACTGATGAAAATGGCGAGGATCCCTACAACCGTGCAGCTCGCGTTTATTATGTAAAGGTTACTGAAACTCCCGCTGAGGAAGAGCCCAAGAATGAGATCAAGGTTGAGACCACCGATACATACACAATGTATGATCTCGACTTCTTCACCTTCACTGCTACCGCTGAGGGCTACTACACCTTCAAGGTTCCCGCAGGTCTTGGCGTTTTCAGAGATGGTGCTAATGCTCCCGAGATTGATTATTATGACAATGCGAACGGAGCTGAGTTCACCATCGGTCTTGAGGCAGACCAGGAAGTAAAGTTCTGGGTGTCCGCTATGACCAAGGATATGTGGACTATCGAGTGGTCCTTCGAGGCAGGTGAGGTTGAAAATAAGCCCGATACTCCTATCGCAGGCGACGCTACCGAGCTTGTTGTTGGTTCTAACAACTTAGTATTCGCTGATGGCGAACTTTCTCTGGGTAAGACATATCCCTTCACCGTTACCGAGGAAGGTACTTACACATTCAGATCTGATCTTATGGCAGTTGTTATGGATGCAGAGGGAAATACACTTGGTAGAGGACAGGTTTCCCTTACTCCCGGCACCTACAGTGTTACATTCTTCTCCATGATGCCCCTGCCTTCAAACAGCTTTGTTGTTAACATTACTTTCGAAGCTCCTGCTACCGGTGAGCCTGATGGTTCCGAGCAGTATCCCTTCGTTTGGGAGACTCTCCCCGAGTCCGTAACTCTTGACTATACTGTAGTTTCCGGCAAGGTTTACTACATCTTCACCGCTACCGCTGACGGCTCCGTAACCTTCACCTGGCCCGTTGAAGGCGACTCCTGGTATGATTACTTCGAGCTTGATGCAAACGGTAATCTTACCAACAACAACGGTTCCGGCTTTATGGCTACCTCTCACTCCTTCGTAGTTGAGGCAGGCAAGTCCTACAGAGTATCTCTTGGCTCTTGGGCCGAGTCCGGCAGCCACACCATCACTATCGATTTCGTAGCTTGTGCACACGAGTGGTCCGAGGCAACCTGTCAGACTCTCTCTACCTGCTCCAAGTGCGGTGCTACCACCGGCGATTATGCAGATCACACCTCCACTGTTGCAGAGCCTACCTGCTCTAACCCCGACGTATGTGGCGTTTGCGGTATGGAGATAGGTTACGTTCCTCACTCTTGGGACGAGGGCGTAGTTACTCAGCAGCCCGATTGCTCCACCGAGACCAACGGCTCCATGCTTCTCACCTGTACCGTTTGTGGTGCAACCGAAGAGGAGACCATCTGGGCATACCACGAGCTTGATTACTCTCAGTCCGTAGACGCTACTTGTACCGAGGACGGTAAGTACCACGTTGTATGTACCGTTTGTGGTTACGAAGAGAACGAGATTATCGAGGCTCAGGGTCACTACAACTGGTATGCAACCTGTGGTGATACCACCACTTGTATGGAGTGTGGTGTAGAGTACACCGTTGAGCACGATCTCTTCCCCGCAACCTGTTTCGAGGCTGCAACATGTAGCATTTGTTGGCAGTCCTTTGGCGAGCCCCTTCCTCACAGCTTCGTTGATGGCGTATGTGAGAACTGCTACTTAGAGGATCCCAACTATGCTCCCGAGGTTTGCGAGCACTCCTACTTCTATGCTTGTGACAAGGTTTGTGAGAAGTGCGGCGAGATCACCAATCCCGATGCAGATCACACTATCGTACACGTAGACGCAGTTGCAGCTACCTGCTACGAGAATGGTAACATTGAGTACTGGTACTGCTCCGATTGTGGCATTGCTTGGGCTGACGAGGCTCTTACCCAGCAGACCAACCTTAAGAGCGTAATCCTTCCTATGGCACACGGTGAGGCAACTCACGTAGAGGCTAAGGCTCCTACCTGCTATGAGAACGGTAACATCGAGTACTGGCTCTGTGAGGCTTGCGGTCAGGCTTGGCTTGACGAGGCTTGCACTCAGAACACCAACGTTCTTGCAGTAGTTCTTCCTATGGCACACGGTGAGGCAACTCACGTAGCTGCTAAGGATGCTACCTGCACCGAGAACGGTAACATCGAGTACTGGCTCTGCGAGTCTTGCGGCCAGGCTTGGCTTGACGAGGCTTGCACTCTTAACACCAACGTTCTTGCAGTAGTTCTTCCTGCTCTCGGCCACGCTGATGAGGACGGCGACTACAAGTGCGACGCTTGCTCCGCTAAGGTTCTTCCCGAGGATGGTGCAACTCTTACCGTTGCTCAGGCACTTGCAATTGCAAAGCTTCACGGTCACAACACCTACACTACTCAGAATTACTACATCACCGGTATTGTAACCAACGTTTACAACACTACTTACGGTAACTTCTACCTTAAGGATGCAGATGGCAATGAGATTTGCATCTACGGCCTTTATATGGATGGCACTCGTTACGATGCAATGAACTACAAGCCTGTTGAGGGTGACGAAGTAACTGTTTATGGTCCTCTTGGTGTATATAACACTACTTATCAGATGAAGAACGCAGAGCTTGACGATGTTGTTGCTCACGAGCACGACTACGATTCTGTTGTAACCGAGCCTACTTGTCTTAAGGACGGTTATACTACTCACACCTGCTCTATCTGCAAGAATGAGTACGTTGATTCCGCAGTAGAGGCTCTCGGACATACCACCGAGGAGGGCACTTGTGAAAGATGCGGTCTTGAGATCGGTGGTGCTGTAAGCACTGAGCCCGTTACCGTAACCAAGACTATGAAGGAGCTCATCACTCAGTACGGCTGGACCTCTAGCACTACTAAGCAGTCCTTCGATCTTGATAACGTTGTATCCGTTAAGATTAACGGCGGAAGCAACACCGGTAAGGCATACAACGGTGACCACATCCGTGTTTACGCAACCGATACTCCTGCAGGTACTATTACTATCAGCGTAGCAGAGGGCTATGAGATTGCTTCTATTAAGATTTCAACTCAGACCGGCACCTATGCATTCCTTTACGTTGACGGTACTACCACTGATATCTGTAACAAAACCGTTGAGGTTTCCGGCTCTTCCGTAGTTCTTAATTCTGTTAAGAACGGTTCTGACGGCAAGCAGGTTCGTGTTACCGGTATTGAGGTAACCTATAAGGCAGTAGGCTAATTCAAGTAAGCTGCTTTTGCTTAAGATAATTTAGAAAAGA
>JAZQDF010000169.1:0-10116 GCA_045546635.1 Eubacteriales bacterium | reverse complement strand
CAGGCCGCTTTATCGAGCAGTCACGCGGTATAGTTGATTACGGCTTTGACGTATACGCTCCCCAGACCTTCGCAGGTGAGGACGTGTTTATGGGCTGGCTCAATATGTGGGACAGAAACGTTCCCTCTGAAAAGTGGGGATTTGCAGGTATGCTCACCGCGGCGAGAAGAGTATCGGTAAGGGATGGCAGACTGTACCAGGAGCCTGTCGTTAAATGCGGCGAGGTACATACGGTCGCAGGCGGCGAGGGAGTTTCAGACAGAGCAATAAGGGGCGTTGTTACAATAAAAGCAACCGCTCTCCAATCTCTTGATCTTAAGCTTCGCTCGGACGGCAGGAATTATACGAGCCTGACGCTGAAAAACGGAGAATGGGTATTTGACCGCTCCAGATCGGGCGAGCAGATCGTCGGCGTGGAGAAGGATCCCGACTCCTTAAGCGGTATTCGCCGTATGCCCTATACGGCCAAGGATGATACGACTCTGACTATCGTTATGGACGACTACTCGGTGGAGATATTTGAGGACGGCAGGTCGCTTACCTCGACTATATATCCTCCCGAGGGTGCCGACAGACTTGAGCTTTGTATCAAGGCTGCAGATTGGCAGTACGAGAGGGCAGAGGTCGATATAGACGCTTAACCCATAATAATTCATTAAACCCCGAGGCTTGCTTCGTCCTGCCCCGGGGCTTTTTGAAGGATGCGGAGCGTCTCTGGTGAGGGAAGGTCAATAAAAATTGACCGTACTCGTAAGGTTTTTGTTGACAATAACAAATTTTAGTGTTAAAATGATAATGATATATGGCGGCGGTATGATATAAGCTTTACCGTCAGAAGGGAATGATTTATATGAAAAAGATTCGTGGAAATGAAATTGCCACAGCGGTGGCTCTGATCGTTATCGGAGTGCTGTTTATGATCTACAAGAACGGGATCGTAAGCATCGCAATGAGCCTTATCGGCGTGACACTTATCGTGCTGGGTGTGGTTGATATTCTTCGTAAGTCTACTATGGCGGGCGTGGTTAAGATCGTGCTGGGTGCATTGGTGCTTATGGCAGGATGGCTGTTCGTGACTCTGGCACTCTATATTCTCGGTGCCTGCCTGCTTATCGGCGGTATCGGTGAGCTTTTCCAGCTTCTTCGCGTTAAGGTAAAGAGGATAACTCTTCCTCACGCTATGAGATTTGTTAAGCCCGTTATCTATATTATCGTGGCGATCTGCCTCTTCTTCAACCAGGGCGGAGCACTCTCCTGGGTGTTCACCGTATCGGGAATTTTCTTTATTCTCAATGGTGTAGTTGCCCTTATCGGTGCGTTTGATAAGTAATCAAATATAAAACCGCAGTTACATAAAATGAAGGTTTATTTCCCATCCTATTACAGAGATTTTAAATGCATAGCCGATAGATGCCGTCACAGCTGCTGTGTCGGTTGGGAGATCGACGTTGACGATGGCACGATGGAGGTCTACGAGGGGCTGGGCGGCGAGCTTGGCCGTGAGATACGCTCGCATATCTCGGACGGCGTTATCGGTATGTGCTCCGACGGTCGCTGTCCCTTTCTTGACTCTCGCGGTCTGTGTCGGATAATCTCCTCGCTGGGCGAGGAATATGTGTCGGATATCTGCCGCGAGCATCCACGCTTTTACCATTCGGTCGGCGGAAGGGTAGAGGGTGGCATCGGCATCAGCTGTGAGGAGGCGGCGAGGATAATTCTTTCCTCCGACGGATATGCCGATTTTATAGATATCTCGCGTGATATAGATACGCCCGACCCGTCTGATTTTGACGTCACGGAGGACAGAAAATATATTTTTTCTATGCTTCGTTGTGATGACGGATATCAGAAGAAGGTTGACAGAATACTTCGGCATTACAGCCTTCCCGATCCCTCCGACAGAGCGGGGGAGTGGAATGAAATTCTCTCCGAGCTTGAATACCTTGACGTCAGTCGGGTGGGCTCTCTCACCGTCGGTCGCAAAATTGCCGATACGGATGCGGGAATTTATGCATCACGCTATCTTGCATACCTGATTTTCCGTCACGTAAGCCTGTCGGCAAGCTATGATAATATGCGTGCCCGCATCGGCTTTTCCATACTTTTGTCGCGGATATTTGAGAATCTTGTGGCAAGGGGATGCATATCCTTTGACGAGGTATGTGATGCGGCAAGGATAATATCAGAGGAGATCGAGTATTCCGAGGATAATACTGCGTCGCTGATTTTTGAATTTGAGAGCGAAATATAAGCTAAATGACAATTAATGTTTACATAAGCGTGTTAAAACGCACCTGGAGGTGTATCTATGAAAAATTTATCTAAAATAATATGGGGAATAGTGCTTATCGCGGCGGCCGTGATCTTTGCCCTTAATACCCTCGGCGTGACTAATATTGACGTCCTGTTCCCCGGCTGGTGGACGTTGTTTATCATTATCCCGTCACTTGCCGGCATCTTTACCGACCGCGACAAGACGGGCAGCATTATCGGTCTGCTTATCGGTGTCTGTCTTCTTCTCTGGAAGCTCGGCTTGTTTGACGTCTCTTATCTCTGGGAGATAATAGTTGTTACTATACTTGTTATAATTGGTATTAAGCTTATTGTTGGTGGCTTCAGAAGAAGGAAGGACGACGATTCCGACACTGTGAGGGTACATATCTCCTCCGATGCTCCCGCAGGCACCGCTATCTTCGGCGGCAGGGAGATGAATTTCGACGGACAGGTTTTTGAGGGTGGTGAATTTACCGCGATCTTCGGCGGTGTTAAGTGCGATCTTCGCCGTGCCATAATCGAGAAGAGCTGTGAGATCAAGGCTACTGCCATCTTTGGCGGAGTTGATATTCACGTGCCAAGAGGGGTTAACGTTAAGGTCAGATCTACAAATATATTCGGTGGTACCGACGACACGTGTGACAGCGATCCCGCGTCGGCAGTTACTATATACGTGGAGGCGGTCTCCATCTTTGGAGGTGTTGATATAAAATGACACGGGCGGCGAAAATTTTTCTGATTTGTGCGGGGGCCGTTGCCCTGGTGATAGCAGTTGCGGCAATTCTCATAGCAACCCTCACCGGTGGCAGATCTGCCGTTGGCGAGAATAGAATCTATGACGTAGAGGGCCAGGTTAAAAGGCTGGAAATAGAAATCGAGGCGGCAGATTTCCGAATTGTGACGGGCGAGGGCTTCTCGGTTGAGTCTAATCTTAAGAATCTTAGCTTCAGACAGACGGGCGAGCGTCTTATTATCTCCGAGCGTACTGCAGGAAATCACGATTACGAGGGTGCAAGGCTTACCGTAACCATCCCTGAGGGTGCGGTATTTTCCGAGATAGATATTACCGTCGGTGCAGGTAGGTTTACTGCCGACATTATTTCGGGCGATGAGGTCAACCTTGAGTTTGGTGCAGCCGAGGTCTATATCGGCAGTCTTTACGCCACACACGAGGCGGATGTTGAGGGCGGTGCAGGAAAGATCACTATTGGCGGTGGCTCTGTATCCGATCTTCAGCTGTCGATGGGCGTGGGCGAGCTTGTGCTTGAGTCTGAGATACTTGACGGCGAGCTTGATCTCGGTGTCGGCGAGGCAAGAATAACCCTCCTCGGCAGCAGAGAGGACTATACCATTGAGATCAACCGCGGTATCGGCAGCATCTCCTTTGACGGCGAATATCTTTCAATGGGCGGACGCTTTGGCGACGGAGACAGAAGGGTAGAGATCAACGGCGGCGTAGGATCTGTGTTCGTTGATTTTGAGTAAAGCGACGTCGGTTGCCTAAAATAAAATATTTTAAAAAAGCTCCTTTCGGGGCTTTTTTATTTTCTCCCAAAAAAATCCCAAAAAATTCAAAAAAGCTCTTGACAAATCCTCCCTTCGTGAGTATAATGTAGTGTGAGTTAGCGGTGGCTAACCGATAAACAAAGGAGAAGTCTTATGAATCTGCGACTGGCTGAAGAAGGAACAGAATATATTGTTGACCGTATCGAGACCGATGACGAAGAGCTTGACGCCTTTCTTTTCTCTCTCGGATGCTATAGCGGTGAGCCTATTACCGTGGTTGCAAAACGCAGGGGCGGTATGACCGTTTCCATCAAGGATGGCAGATACAATATAGATAATCAGCTTGGCGAGGCTATAATCGTCAGAGAAAAATAATCTGCGGATTATTTTTTTGGATATGAGTTAGCGGCTGCTAACTCGAATATTCTACCTTTGGATAATAATAGATTATTATAATTGATTTACATATTTCAGGAGGAATCCAAAAAAATGAGAATTGCTTTGGCAGGCAATCCTAACAGCGGTAAGACCACGATGTATAATGCTCTGACCGGCCGTAGCGAGAAGGTCGGAAACTGGGCGGGTGTTACCGTAGAGCGTAAGGAGCATTCGATCAAAAAAAGCTTTTATAATGGCGAGGGCGAGCTTATTGCAGTTGACCTTCCCGGTGCATATTCAATGTCACCCTTCACCTCGGAGGAGAGTATTACCTCTACCTACGTAAGAGAGGAGCGTCCCGATGCGATCATCAACATCGTTGACTCGACCAACCTTTCCCGCAGTCTTTTCTTCACCACCCAGCTTTTAGAGCTTGGCATCCCTATGGTCGTTGCACTTAACAAGACCGACGCCAATGAGAAAAAGCATAACAAGATCAACGCCACCCTTCTCTCCGAGAAGCTTGGCTGTCCGGTTCTTGAGACTACCTCCACCACAGGCGAGGGACTTTCTGAGGTGGTTGCTGCTGCGGTTTCTGTTATGGGCAGGGGACAGAAGGCACCCTACCGCCAGGCAGATATCGACCTTACCGACAAGGCGGCGGTCGTGGCCGAGGACAGAAAGAGATTTGATTTCGTTAACGGCATCGTTAAGAAGGTTGAGACCAGAAGGGTGCTTACCAAGGATAAGAACTGGCAGGACAAGGTTGACGAGGTGCTGACGAACAAGTGGCTCGGTATTCCTATTTTCGCGGTGGTTATGTTCCTTGTGTTCCAGATCAGCCAGGCGTGGCTCGGTGCGTGGATCGCAGAGGGAATTGAGTTTAAAAACGGTTTTACTATCCCCGGACTTGTAACGCTTATAGATATGTTCAAGGAGTGGGTTGCAGGTCTGCTCGAGGGTGCAAATGCAAACGCATTTTTAAGTGCCCTTCTTACAGAGGGAATTATCGGTGGCGTAAGTGCTGTTGTGGGCTTCCTTCCTCTTGTAATGGTTATGTATTTCCTTATTTCTCTTCTTGAGGATTGTGGATATATGGCACGTGCATCGGTTGTTCTTGATCCTATATTCAAGAAGGTCGGACTTTCGGGCAAGTCGGTTATCCCCTTCATCGTTGGTACCGGCTGTGCTATCCCCGGTGTTATGGCTTGCCGTACTATCCGTAACGAGCGTGAGAGAAATGCGACGGCTATGCTTACCCCCTGGATGCCCTGCGGTGCAAAGCTTCCCGTTATTGCCCTTTTTGCAGGGGCGTTCTTTGATGAGGCGAGCTGGGTTGGTACCCTTATGTACTTCGTCGGTATTCTTCTCATTCTTCTCGGTGCACTTCTGGTTAATAAAATCGCTGGACATAAGGCACGCAGATCCTTCTTCATCATCGAGCTTCCCGAGTATAAGACCCCCTCTCTCAAGCGTGCAGTCTCGGATATGCTCAGCCGTGGTTGGGCGTACATAGTTAAGGCGGGAACTATCATTCTCGTATGTAATGCAGTTGTGTTCATAATGCAATCCTTTGACTGGAGCTTTTCGCTTGTTGAGGAGGGAATGGAGCACACGTCTATTCTTGCTTCTATTGCAAATCCCATTGCAGTTCTTCTTGTTCCGATCGTTGGCATCACTGCATGGCAGCTTGCTGCGGCTGCAGTTACCGGCTTTATTGCTAAGGAGAACGTTGTAGGAACTCTTGCTGTTTGCTATGGCTTCGTTGTAAACGACGATCTTGAAATGGTTGGCTCGGGTAACGAGGTTGTAGCTACCATGGTTGGACTTACAAAGGTTGCAGCTCTTGCATATCTTATGTTCAATCTCTTCACTCCCCCTTGCTTCGCTGCTATGGGTGCTATGAACAGTGAGATAACCGATAAAAAGTGGTTCTGGGGTGGAATTGCTCTCCAGCTTGCAACCGGATACAGCATCGGCTTTATCGTATATCAGGTCGGAACTCTTATCGTAACGGGATACGTAGGAGCAGGCTTTGCCGGTGGACTTATTTTCGTTCTCTGCTTTGCGGCGGTGCTCACCTGGCTTTGTATTCGCAGCGACAAGGCTGTAAAGTCAGAAAAAACTGTTGGAGCTATGAAATAATGGGACCTATTGATTATCTTATAATTGCAATAATCGTTATTATTGTCGGTGGTGCAGCCTTTTATATCTATAAGGCGAAAAAGTCCGGTAAAAAATGCATCGGCTGTCCCGACAGTAAGACCTGCTCGTCCTCGGGCGGCTGCTCGGGTAAATGCTCGGGCTGTAACGGCTCCTGCGGCGAAAAACCGATTAATAGGCATTAAAAAAACAGGCTGTCTCTATTCTGAGGCAGCCCTTTTAATTTGTTATGATATATTTGTTTCATCGGATATCAATTTACCGTCGGACAGTGTTATTCGGCGTTTACAGCTTTTTGCAACGTCCTCGTCGTGGGTGACGATGATAACGGTCACGCCGTTGGCGTTGATTTTTTGGAAAAGCTCCATTATCTCGCCTGCGGTCTCGCTGTCAAGTGCTCCCGTAGGCTCGTCGGCGAGAAGCAGAGAGGGTGAATTTACTATCGCCCTTGCGATAGCAACACGCTGACGCTGGCCGCCGGAGATTTTGCTGACGGGATCGGACTCAAGCTCGCTGATGCCTACGCGACGCAAGGCCTCCCTCGCCATCTCAAGCTTTCTTTGCTTTGAGCGAATGGAGGAGAAATGCAGGGGCGTCATAACGTTTTCAAGCACGGTGTAGTCCTCGATAAGTCCGAAGTCCTGCAGAACGGTACCGATCTCGCTGTTACGTAATTTACTCTTTTTTCTGTCGGAAAGCCCCTCTACTGCCTCGCCGCCCAGCAGATATGAGCCATCTTCGTAGGACTCAATACAGCCGAGAATGTGCAGCAGGGTGGATTTGCCTGCACCCGATTTACCGACTATGGCACAAAGCTCGCCATCGTTGATCGTAAGCGAAACATCCCGAAGGGCGTGGTTTTGGTTTGGCTTATTGTAATAATAATACTTATTCAATTTGTGAAGCTCTATCTTCATACGTCCTCCTTAATTTTTCTTAGCACCGCAAGAGAGATAAGAGATGTGCCCGCTGCCGTCGTGAGAAGATATCCGAGCGAGAAGAGGAGATTGCCGATACCGAGAGAAAAGGCATCTCTGTCTATGATCTCGCTGAGCCATCCTAAAAGGAAGATGACGGTGGCGGCGGCGATCACACCGATAATTATCCAGGTCATATATCCGAGATTTATGAGAAAGGCATCTCGTCTCGTCATTCCGACTCTGAAATATACCGTAAATATCCCTTTGTTGGCGAGAAGATTCATAAACGCCATACATACGGCCGACACAAGCCCTATAAGGCAGAAGAATATGGAAAGGGGCAGAAGCAGGCCGGAGCTGTGAGTCAGCTCCTCGCGTGAATTTTCGCACAGCCTCGCCATATCAAAGACCTTGCCGATAGAGTTAAGATACTCCTCTGCACCGTCGGTAAGATTAAATACCATACCGTTTTCGTATGTTCCTGCGGAGGCGAAGGGATCTGACAGGCATATTATCGCCGTGCCGCTCTTATTTGCGTTGTATTCGTAGAAAAGCCTATCCGCCGTCATCGACGAGGATGATCTTGAGGTATTGATGACGGTGGCAGAGCTGCCCAGCGAGGCGACGACCCTGAAGACGAGGGATTTGTCGCCTACCGACTGCGAGAATGTCTCGCCGAGCCTGTATCCACCGCCGATAATCGCACAGTCAATAGTGCCGACGGTTGCAGGATCCTGCCATTCGCCCTCCTTCAGCTGACTGTCTATCAGGATGCGGGCGGTTTTTTCTCCGTAGGCAAATATCTGCGTTTTACTACCATCAACCTTCCTTACAAAAGGCTCAAGGCTTGCCCCCTCACTGTCAAGCAGGGCGTAATCGATCTCGGTTGCATCCTCGCCGTAAGGATGCTTCAGGGTGGTAAAAAAGGCGGTACGGTCATCAAAAATCTCGGTAAATTCACGGAACGCGTAGGCTCTGTCAAAATTTCCTATCAGCAGATTACCAATTGCCAGGGCGATGCCCAGCTGAATGATTACTATGGTATTAAGAAGCCTCTTTCTCTCAAAAAGAAGCCTTCCAAGTGACATATACATATCAGTCCCCCTCCGTTAATGCTTCGCTTGGAGATTTTCTTACCTCGGCTGCGATCGATGGAAGAAACACCGTGCTGTATATCAGAATAAGGATAAGATAAAGAAAGGCACACCGTGGGATATTCAGTGAATCGGCAAACATAAATCCGCCACCCCGCATCAGCGGCAGGATCACAAGCTTGGTAGCGGCAAGACTGATAATGTAACCTATAGTTGACATAATTAGCATTTCAAGATAAAAAACGCCTATACAGGACAGGATGCTTTGTCCCGAGATACGATTAATGGCGATCTCTCGCCGCCTGGTGTCAAGGACGTAGGAGTAAACGTAGGCGAGGTTGAAAACGCTCATAAGCATAAAGGCCGAGATGATCCCGCCCTCCAGAAGATAGCGTCCGGCGTCGTCATCAGAGGGTGAAATGCCGTTGTTTGTCATCACGTTCATAATAAAGTTAAAGGTAAAAAGCAGACTTGATACCGAAATGACCATCAGCAGCATAAAGGCAATAAAAACGGCGGTGTACCTGACTATCAGCCTACGCATATTTTCAATTATTCTCATAACGCACCTCCGTTTTTTATTTTATCATATCACATTATTTTGCGTATTTCAATAGCATTTTAGGTATGATTTAGGTAGATGTTAAAAAGCCTCTATTGACTTTGTAAAAAAAGAGTGATATAATAAATGCTATCAATAAATTAACGAGGTTCGATATGGAAAAGCTTTTACACCTGCTTGAAAAGGACGCCACCCTGACTCCCGCAGAGCTTGCTCTTATGCTGGAGAAGGAGGAGGGCGATATTAAGGATATGATCCGCCGACTGGAGAAGGACGGGGTGATACTCGGATACCAGGCCATCATTGACTGGGATAAGACCGATAAGGAGACCGTCACCGCACTTATCGAGGTGAAGGTTATGCCCCAGCGTGACGACGGATTTGATAAGATCGCCGAGAAAATTCAGAATTATCCCGAGATAAAGTCGCTTTATCTTATGTCGGGCGGCTTCGATTTCACCGTTCTTATTGAGGGTAAGACGATGAAGGAGGTTGCTTATTTTGTAGCGAGAAAGCTTGCTCCCATCGAGTTTGTCACCGCTACCGCAACTCATTTCGTTCTTAAGACCTATAAGTATAACGGCGTGATCTACTCCTCGCCTATGAAGGATCTCAGAGAGAGTGACAGTATATGATCGATCACGAGCTGATGCTATCCGACACGCTGAAGGATATTAAGCCGTCGGGAATAAGAAAATTTTTTGACCTGCTTGCTGATATGGGTGACGTGACCGCACTTACGGTCGGTCAGCCCGACTTCGTTACCCCCTGGCATATCAGGGAGGCGGCAATACAGTCGCTGGAGCGTGGTCACACCTACTATACCTCAAATTCAGGTCTGCCCGCCCTTCGCTCGGAGATCTGTGAATATATGCACCGTCGCTTCGGGCTTGACTACTCGACCGATCAGGTGCTTGTGACGGTTGGCGGCAGCGAGGCTATCGACGTGGCTATCCGTTCACTCGTCAACCCAGGTGACGAGGTTATAATTCCTATGCCATCCTTCGTCTGCTACGAGCCTATTACCAGAATGGCGGGTGCGGTACCCGTTATTATCAATACCGAGGCGGAGAATGGCTTCAAGCTTACCGCAGATCAGCTTCGTCGGGCCATAACAGAGAGGACGAAGCTGCTGGTTCTTCCGTATCCAAACAATCCTACGGGTGCTATTATTACCCGTGAGGAGCTTTCGTCAATTGCCGACGTCATTCGGGGTACC
>JAZQDF010000168.1:0-2358 GCA_045546635.1 Eubacteriales bacterium | reverse complement strand
GATACTTTAATCCTATCGGAGCACACGAATCCGGTATAATAGGTGAGGATCCCAGAGGAATACCCAATAATCTTCTACCTTATATTACAAAGGTTGCAGTCGGCAAGCTTCCTTGCCTCAGCGTTTTCGGTAATGATTACGACACCCACGACGGCACCGGCGTACGCGACTATATCCACGTAGTAGATCTTGCTCTTGCTCATATCAAGGCTATAAAGTATACAGAGAAGCTTTGCGGTATCGATTATATAAACGTCGGCACGGGTAATGGATACTCGGTGCTTGATATAGTAAATGCCTTTAGCAAGGCTTGGGGCGAGGCTATAAAGTATAAAATTGTTGATCGCCGTCCGGGTGATATTGCAGAGTGCTTTGCAAATCCCGATAAGGCGTACAGAGTCCTCGGATGGAGGGCAGAACGCGACCTTGCTAAGATGTGTGAGGATAGTGCCAGATGGGTAAGAATGAACCCGGATGGCTATCCTGATTAAAAAAACGGCAGAAAAAGGCGGGCAGAAGCACGTCTTTTTCATTGAATGGAGAAATATGAAGCTTAAGGACAAGAGGCTGTTCCTTCTTGATATGGACGGCACGATTTATCTTGATAATAATCTTTTTGACGGCACGCTGGACTTTCTTTCGGAGGTTAAAGCACGCGGGGGAAGATATCTCTTCGTGACTAATAATTCGTCAAAGTCCACCGATGCATACGTAAGAAAGCTTAAGTCTATCGGAATTGAGGCATCAAAGGAGGATTTTCTTACATCTACAGATGCAACAATTCTTTATATTCAAAAGAAATATCGGGGCAGAAGGTTCTATTCCTTCGGAACCGCATCTTTTACCCAGCAACTTCGCGATGCGGGAATTGACGTTGTCACCGAGCTTTGTGACGGAATAGACGGTCTCGTTCTCGCCAATGATACCGAGCTTGATTTCAAGAAGCTGGAGGATGCGTCAAAGCTTCTTCTTACCGATATTATATATATTGCAACTAATCCCGATTGGGTTTGTCCAACCGCATTTGGCTACGTTCCCGATTGCGGCTCCTTTGCCGAGATGCTTTGGCGTGCTACAGGAAAGCGTCCTTACTTTATCGGTAAGCCACGCCCCGAGATGCTGCTTGTTGCGATGGAGAAATTCGGATACAGTAAGGAGGAGAGCGTTATGGTAGGCGACAGAGTATACACCGACATTGCTTCGGGATATAATGCAGGTATTGATACCGTTTTCGTCCTGTCGGGCGAGGGAACCGTCTCTGATGCAGAATGTGAGACTCCGCCGACCTATATTTTTGATGGAATACGAGATCTTCTTAATGAGATCAAAAAATAATTATCGAAAAAAGCAGAATAATTTAGAAATCCGCCCGACGATTGATCGTTGGCGGATTTTTTTGTGCAAGCTATACAAAATTCATAGGGAGTATAACACCGAAACTTTGGAAGGGTACCATACTTACAAACCAATTTTTTTCTGCTACAATAAAATAAAAAACGCCTTCGTGGGATACATAATCCGACGGCAAGGCGGAGGAGAAAAAAATGGCAAAGAGAAGAATGCTATCTATTGACTTTTGTGAAAGCGATCATTTTTATATGCTTTCGCCCGTTACGAGAATGCTTTACGTTCACTTTATTTTGAACGCCGATGACGACGGATTTGTTGATAAGTGGAGAAGCGTTATGCGATGTGCGAGAATTGAGCGTAAGTTCTATACTCCGCTGGTTGATCACGAATACGTTATAGAGATCAACGAGGGGCTGATACTTATTACCCACTGGCATCGCCACAATACCATAAGGGCCGACCGATATGTTGCCACGGCCTATACGAAGGCACTACGCAGCTTTACCGTCGACGAGGAAAAGAGATATATCAAGGCCCGAGAGGATATTCAGGTTACACAATGTGTGCCACAGAGAAGAGAAGATAATATAAGAGCAGAGAAGAATATATCAGATAAGATCATAGAAGATAGAGAGAAGAGAAGTGCTTTTACAAACAACGATCAAACAGAAATACATACAGACTCTGCTTCGCAGAAAAATCCTACCGATGATATTTTTTCTTTTAATTTCACTTCTGCTACGGTGAGCAGCCCTTCACCCGACGAGCGTCTTATTTCTGCCTTAAAAACCGCGATCTGCCTATATTTTATGAAGAAATACCAGTCGCTTGAATCGAATAAATTCATCAAATACTACGAGAGGCGTGGCTGGTATGCAGAGGATGAAAGCATCACGCAGGAAAACTACAAAATTTATGTTGACAGATGGATGGAGGGGAAAGGGAATAGCATTCCCACCCTTTGAGAGAAAAAATAAAGGCGTACCGAAGCACGCCTTTATGGAAGGA
>JAZQDF010000167.1:0-10769 GCA_045546635.1 Eubacteriales bacterium | reverse complement strand
CTTATTAATCTTGAAGTATTGCATAAGTCCTTTGGAAGGGGAATTGTGGTTTCTGAAAACGGCAAGTATTTTACCGTAAGGTTTGATACCGTACAGAAGACCTTCGTATATCCCGACATCTTTGAGAAATTCCTCACTCTTGCTGACGGTAGCATCAGCGAGCAGATCGCATCCGACCTTTCCACTGCGAAGGCTAATAAGGAAAGGGAGCTTGAGAAGAAGAATGAGGAAAACCGCCGAGCTATGACTCGCGGCATCGTTATTCCCGGTAAGGAGAATCTTAACCTTGACGGCGATGACGAGGAAGGAAGAAAGAATACCGAGGAGGAGGGTTAATTCCCACCGTTCCATAATATGAGCTGTCGTACACCGTTGCGACGGCTCATTTTTGTATTGACATTCCTCCCGCGGGGAAGTATAATATTTATATAATTATTGTCTGAAGAAGGTCGTCTTGATATGATTTTAAAGGGTTATCTTGTCAGCCTGCTGTACGCATTCCTCTGTCTTGGAATCGGCTTTGGCTTATATAAGATACGGGTAGATAAAAAAATAACGAGAAAGGTCGTTCATATTTTAGTCGGTGCAGAGTGGCTTATACTCTATCATTTCGTGGGTGCCGGCATCCATTTTCTTATAGTATGCCTTTTCTTCCTGCTCCTTCTTTTGCTGTCACATTGGAAGAGGCTTATGCCTATGATCTCCTCTGAGGGTGATAATGCACCCGGCACGGTCTATTACGCTCTTGCAATGTCGGTTATGGCGGCGATCTGCCTTTTCATCCCCGATATGCTTCTGCCATTTGGCGTTGGTGTATTCTGTACCTCGCTTGGCGACGGATTTGCAGGCATCGTGGGATATGTGCTTCATCCGGATAAAACGCCTAACGTCAGGATCCTCGGCAGCAAAACCCTCTTTGGCACGGCAACTGCCTTTTTGGTGTGTCTCGGCGTCGTCTGCGTCTTCAATTCATATTTCACCCTCGGCCTTGTGCTCTGGCAGATCATTTCCATCGCCCTTTTCGCCGCCGAGCTGGAGCTGGTTACGGGCAGGGGAATTGACAACGTCACCGTCACCCTTGGTGCATCCTTCCTTGCATATTCGTTTATAAATTATTCCGCGGTATCGGGCTATATTGCTCCCATTCTCCTGACACCCGTAATTATTGCCTTTGCGATAAAGAAGCGGGCTCTTACCGCAGGCGGTATTGCTGCCGCCGTTATAGTGGATATCCTTATATCCATCCCTCTTCGCACCTTCGGCTTCTGTATTCTTCTCGCGTTCTTTATGGGCGGTATCGCCGTTGATAAAATAAAGAAAAAGGCACAAAAACAGAAGCAGAATTCGGAAGGGATAGAAAAACGCGGTTCCTGTCGCGATCATATACAGGTTCTTGCGAATGCTTTCGTCGCAACTGTATGTGCCGCGTTATATTTCTTCTTTGACAGTCGGGTATTCCTTATTGCCTTCGTAGCCTCGCTTGCCGAGGCTCTTGCCGATACCGCTGCCTCCGGCATCGGTGCCCTCAGCGGACGAGCCTACGATATCTTCCGCCGCCGCCCCTGTGCGGTTGGTCTCAGCGGGGGAATGTCACTCCTCGGTACTCTCGCCTCTGCCGTCGCCGCACTTATTATAGGCCTTATTGCTCTCGCCTTCGGTGAGATAAATCCTGCCGAGTGCGGCATAATCACCCTTGCGGCGGTTCTCGGTGCCTTTCTTGACAGTATGCTGGGCTCTCTTCTTCAGGTGAAATACAGATGCACGGTCTGTGGCTCGCTGGTCGAAAAGGAGCAGCATTGCGGCAGGCCTGTCGTAAGACACAGCGGCATTTCCTTTGTAAATAATGACCTTGTTAACCTTATTTCCACCCTCCTTGCGGCCGTAATAGCCGCTATGCTTTATCTTGCGGTTTTGAAATAAAATGAAAAAGATTCTGAAAACTGTAATGCTCGGTCATGCGGTTGCCGATGCACTTGGCGTTCCCGTTGAATTTATGTCGCGTGAGCAGCTTGACCGCGATCCCGTAGTATCTATGCGTGGCTTCGGCACCCATAAGGTTCCTGCGGGCAGCTGGTCTGACGATACGAGTATGGCTCTCGCCACTCTCGACAGCCTCTCTTGCGGGAGAATTGATTACGACGATATTATGAAGAAATTTTCAGCCTGGGCGAACAAGGCTGAATACACCCCGACGGGATGGAGATTCGATGCGGGCGGAACCTGCCTTGACGCTATCTGGAATTATCAGAGGGGGATTCCCGCATTGAAATGCGGCCTTGACGGTGACTATTCAAACGGCAACGGCTCGCTTATGCGAATTCACCCCGCAGTGCTTTATCTATACTTCAAGGGTATGGCCGATGCCCGCGGCATTGAAATAATTTATAATATCTCCCGCCTGACTCACGCTCATCCGCGGTCAAGGATCGCCTGTGGCATCTATACCTTCGTTCTATGGGAGCTTCTTCGCGATCCCTCGAAGGAGGCTGTTATTCGCGGCCTTCGTCTTGCCGCAGATTTCTATTCTGCATCAAAATACCGAGAATCCGAGGATTACCTCATTTATGAGAAAATGCTCTTTAACCGCATTGGCGGTATAATGGGGCAGGGCAATAGCACCGAGTCCGCAAAATCGGTGAAGCGTGATGAGATTAAAAGCACGGGCTACGTCCTTGATACCCTGGAGGCTGCGATCTGGTGTCTTCTGACCACCGACAGCTACCGTGACTGCGTTCTTGCCGCCGTCAATCTTGGCGAGGACACCGACACCGTCGCCGCTGTTGCAGGCGGACTTGCCGCGGCCCTCTACGGCTACGACGCAATTCCTGCCGAATGGCTTGCCACACTCATCAGGCGTGACTATATCGAGGACCTCTGTACCTCCGCCGCGTCTGTCTGGTCCCGCTGATTCCCGACGTCTTTTTACATAAAAATCCATAAGGAGTGCCTTGCGTATCGTACGGTGCTCCTTATTTTTTTAAAACGGTATAAGTAAAGCTATTAAGATAAAATATAGTTCTTGTTGATTATTAATCATTCTTTGTTATATTGCATCTTGATTTTGTGATAAATGCACAAAATTAGTGAATACTTTTTGACATCAGGAAAACACTTGGGCGTATATTTTGCTTCTTGCGTAAAAAACGTGCATTGCCAATTAAAATATGTTAGTATAAAATCACAAATATATATTCGCGTTATGCGTATGGAGGCAATATGGAAAAGCTAAAGCAGCTTTGGCTAAGCTTTGAGGGTAAGCACCCCAAGCTATCACAGTGGGTGCGAGAAGGCGGACTTTTCGTTATCGTAAGCAATTTGATTACGGTATTCAAGTATCTGTTATTAACGTTTCTGCCGTTGGCGTTTGCATTTATAGGCAGTCGGGATTTTGGCTTCCCGGGAATAGACGTCACGTTATTCGGTATTGAATTCAAGTGGTACATAATCGGCTACGGTGCAGAGCAGGGCGGTGCGGCATATTTTACCGCATATATGATCGCTATGGTAATAGGCGAGGTAATAAACTTCTTTATCCAGCGAAAATGGGTGTTCCGCTCTAACGGAAATATTCTGTATCAAGGGCTCTGGTATCTGCTTGCATTCTGCGTTGTCACCTGCGTGGTCAACTCTGTCAACTGTGTCTGGGCCGCCGTTGCAGGTCATTTCGTAGCACCCTGGCTTTATAACATAGGCACGACCGTTCTTAACGGCGGCGTTTCTATGGTCGTATTCTTTATTGTGAATAAGATAGTTTTTTCCGATTCTACAGAAGCGGATAAAGCAGTCTTGAATAAAGAATCTGTCTGAAAAACAAATTTTAATTAATTAATAAAAAAGGTAGGTAACTTCCGGGACGATAGGCTGAATTGCCCGTATAGCCAAAGAGTCTTCGCGATGTCTACCGACCGAAAAGGAGGCACTATGAATTTCTTTAAGAGAATCCCTTGGGGAACACTTGCGGCAATCGGTACTATTCTCGCCATTCTGCTTACAGCAGGCTTCTTTGGTGCGTGGTTCGTGCTCGATGCGATCGCAGGTCAGACCCACAACTCTGTCGGCCCGTTTGAAAACTGGTGGCAGATACTGATTTTCGTTGCAGACTTAGTAATAATTCCTGTTACTATACTTGCATACGTACTTTTCTTCCGTTTCAGGAAGGAAAAGAAAATTTACAATGAGTCGAGAGGAAAGGTTCCTGCTATTTTCTCCAGATCGCTTCACGGCATTCTGGCGGGACTTTTCGTTTTCTTCTACATCGGATTCACTATCGGACAGTCGTTGACTGCGAATAATTCATCCTTTATCAACGAGTTCCTTGGCATTGATCCGTACGAGATCGTTAAGAGTGATGACGGCGAGGTGTTCAATGAGTATGTTTCCGATTTTCTTAACGAGGACGGCAGCTTTAATGACAAGGCTATGCGTAATAACTCCTTGTCTGTTGCTCTTCAGACAGCTACCGAGGGCACGGTGCTTCTCAGTAACAAAAACGGTGCACTTCCTCTTGCCAAGGATTCTGATATTTCCTTCTTTGGCATAAGCTCTGCAAAGTATATGTTCATCGGTTCGGGTAGTGGACATCTTCCCGTAACCACGACCGAAACGCTTGCCGAGGCATGTGGTGATTGTGGACTTAAGGTTAATCCCAAGCTTGCAAGTGCTTACCGTATGCTTTCCGGTGAGTACGGACATTATACGACGAACCTTGGAATGACCCTTAGTGGTACGTCTATCGGTGATAGATGCTATACAGAGAGCGGTATCAAGGAGGTTCCCTGGTCAAAGCTTGATACTACCTCTATCGGCAACGTTTCCTCCACCTTCTCGGAGTACGGAGATGCAGCTGTTATGATCATTTCCCGTAACGGAGGTGAGGATAACGAGCCTAATTTCAAAACGAGCGAATGCGTTGACGGCAATTATCTTGATCTTGCCTATGAAGAGATAAATATTCTTGATCAGCTTATGGCTCTTAAGGCAGAGGGCGTGTTCAAGAAGGTAATTCTTCTTATCAACTCTGCTAATCCCATGCAGATGAAGCACATCAGTCAGTACGACCTCGATGCTTGCGTATGGGTTGGCTTCGGTGGCAACGTTTCCTACGATCAGATCGCATACGTGCTTTCCGGTAAGGCAAATCCCAGCGGTAAGCTTATCGATACCTATGCATACGATAATCATTCCGCACCCAGCTCGCTTAATATCGGTGATTTCACCTTTGCTACAACTACAGGGCTCCCTGCAACCGAGACATACACCCATAACGATAAGTACGTAGTATATTCCGAGGGTATTTACGTTGGATACAGATACTACGAGACCAGATACGAGGATAAGGTTCTCGGCAGGGCAAACGTTGGTAGTTTCGACTATGTAAATACCGTTGCATATCCCTTCGGCTACGGCCTTTCCTACACCTCCTTTGAGCAGTCGGGCTTCAAGGTAGAGAAGGTGAATAACGGCTATAACGTAACGGTTACCGTAAAGAACGTTGGCGGCGTAGCAGGTAAGGACGTAGTGCAGATCTACCTGCAGAAGCCCTATACCGATTATGATGTTGAGAAGAGAATAGAGAAGGCGTCTGTCGAGCTTGTGGGTTATGCAAAGACAAAGCAGCTTCAGCCCGGCGAATCGCAGGATGTAACCGTCTTCGTTGAAAGCGAAAGCTTCAAGAGCTATGATGCTTACGGCTACGGAACCTATATAGTAGAGGCAGGCGATTATTATCTGTCTGCAGGTCTTAACAGCCACGATGCTCTCAACAACATTCTTGCTGCCAAGGGCAAGACCACGGCAGACGGAATGGATTATAACGGAAACGCAGCCTTCACCGAGCTTATTACCGTTGATAAGCTTGACGTGGATACCTATTCAAAATCCTCTGTAACAGGATATCCTATTACGAATCGGTTTAATGATGCAGATCCTACTCTCTATGCAGGTACTGCAGAGCAGTTTGCTGATTTCAGATATCTTACCAGAAGCGATTGGACAGGCAGCTATCCCACCATCGCTATAATGGATTGCATAACCGAGATTATGGTAAATGATCTTCAGTATGCAAAGCCCGTTCCAAATAATCCCGATCTTGAAATGCCTACGTTCGGTAAGGCGGGAACGATTAAGCTTCTTGACCTTTGGGGCAGAGATTATGACGATCCTATGTGGGATGATCTTCTTGATCAGATCACCTGGGAGGAGGCTGTTTCCCTCGTTACGACGGGCGGCGGCACCGGCGGCTGTGTAAGTGCGGGTGCTCCCGGCGGTATTGCAAAGGATGGCCCTGCCGGAATCGGTGTAACTAATGAAACCGTTCAGCAGCTTATGTGCTTCCCCTCCGAGTGTGTAATGGCAGCGACCTTTAACGACGAGCTTATTGAGGATCTTGGAAATGCCTTTGGTATGGAGATCCTTCACGTAGGATATACCGGTATTTATGCTCCCGGTGCAAATATCCACCGCAGCTCCTTCTCCGGCAGAAACTGGGAATATTACTCCGAGGATCCTTATATCTCGGGCAAGATGCTTGCAAGCGAGGTAAGAGGCCTTCAGAACCGCGGCGTTATCGTATTTGCCAAGCACTTTGCTCTTAACGATCAGGAGAGAAACCGTTACGGCGTATCCGTTTGGTCAAACGAGCAGGCTATCCGTGAGATATATCTCGCAGCATTTGAGGGCGGCGTAGTTGAGGGAGATATGAACGGTATTATGTCCTCCTTCAACCGTATCGGTGCTACCTGGTCGGGTAAGCACGCAGGCCTTCTTACCGAGGTTCTCAGAAACGAGTGGGGCTTTGTTGGCGTAGTACAGACCGACGCATACGTTGGTACTCATATGCACCGAGCACTTGCCGAATCCGTTGTAGCAGGTAACGACTTCACTATGGGTGGATCTAATCCTCCCGCTCTCGATGCTTATAGAGATAATACGACCGTTGCTCACGCTCTCCGTGACTGTGCTCACCGTATTCTCTATACTCAGCTTCATTCCAATGCAATGAACGGTCTTACTATGGATTATAAGATCGTATATCATACTCCTTGGTGGCAGACAGCTCTTGAAATGGGTAAGACTGTTTCCGGCATCCTTGCGATCGCGTTCGGTTCACTCTTCCTTCTCAGCTGTGTTATCACCCTTATTATCAGACGTAAAATAAAATCCGCAATAATTCTTTCTATCGTTATAGCTGTAGGTGTAATTGCAGGAATTATCCTCGGCCCGGCTATAATGGATATGCTGAATCCCACTCCTGATACTCCTCAGCATTCCTGCGAGAGCGTCTGCGACGTATGTGGCGGATGTAATGACGAGCATTGCACTGATGCGGCCTGTGCTACAAAGTGTACTTGCGTTAAGCCCTGTGACCACGCCTGTGCTACCTGCGGCCTGTGTATAGACCTTAATTCTACCGAACCGAGATGCACCGAAAAGTGCGGAGCAGGCTTTGCAAATTCTCTGAAATTTGAGGGTGAGGATCCTCACGTTCTTCTCTACGGCGGTACCCTCGGTCCTCTTGGTACGGCTCAGGAGCCGGGCTCGACAGAAAAATACATTTCCGGAATGAATGCTAACCCCGGTGCATCTGCTAAGTTTATTATAGTTGCAGATGAGGCGGGCGACGCAAATCTTACAGCCTCTGCGGGCAAGAGATTCGTTCCTATGGCGTTTATGACTAACGTTATGGTCGTTGTAAACGGCGAGATAATGAGCTCCAAGGGTATTCTTCCCGGCGTAGTTGAGGGTGACCTTGACTGGGTTACCTTCGTTAACGTTAACCTCGGATGCATTAAGCTCAAAGAGGGCAGAAACGTAATTGAGTTCGTTGTAACAGGTAATGAATGCTTCAACTTTGATGGAATAACCATAAGCTCCAACGTCAACCTTTCCTGGTACGATGGCGAGCATATTTGTGATGACGTTTGTCCCACCTGTGGACTTTGCACAAAGGAGCAGTGTACTGTTGAAATCTGTGCTGATAAGTGCCTTTGCGATACGGATAAGCACGAGTTCAATGTTTCTGATACAGACGTTGTACTTGACGGCGTAGCCGCAAGCAACGGTGTTGTAGAGTTCACCTCTGCAGGACAGAGAATCATATATCCTATCAAAGCCACAGCACTTAAGTCGGAGGTAACGGTGCTTCTTAAGGTCAAGGCAAATACCGAAGCCATTGCGGTTTCGGATGCCTTCGCTATCAAGCTTAACGGTGTAGAGCTCAGTCTGACCGATAAGGTAATTTCGACCGACGACCTTACCGATACTAAGGCGGTTATCATCAGTATTCCTTATGGACATAATGAAATAGAGGTTATTGCAAAAACCGATGAAGCCATCTCCCTTGCAGGTATCGTCCTTGCGTGTGATGATACGCTGACCTACGTTGATAAGAACGAATTCTTAGCGTCTGATTCTCACGTGGTCGTTTCGGGTATGGCATATAAGTCTAACGAGCAGTGTATTGTAACACACGACAATGCAATGGGCTCTGTCATTACCTTCCCGCTTCACTCGGATAAGGCGACCGTTGCCGATCTGTATCTTGAAATAGCAAGCAGACTTAACGGTGCAAGGCTTTCCGATATTCTCTCGGTTAAGGTAAACGGTGAGGTCGTTTCTACCGATGCTACGGTTCCCACCGACGGCATTGAATGGATAACCTATACCGCGGTTAAGCTCGGTCAGGTAGCCCTGAGAGAGGGCCATAACGAGATCAGCCTTGAGATCCTTACCAATGATGCAAATCTTAACACTAATCTTCGTGCGATAAGCCTTCAGAATTCCGACGCTGAATTCAGCTGGTCTGATGAAGGACTTAGGAATTATAACCTTAAAATTGAGGCAGAAAATGTTACGATCTCACCCTTTGAATATGAGGGTAGAAAGTATCCCTTCGTAACGTCCGGCTGGGACTCCAGCAATGACAGATACCTCGGCGGTATGAATGACGCAGGTATTTACGGTCCCGGTCAGGCAAGGCTTTCCTTCACCGTTAATGCTGTCGCTGCTTGTGATGCAAAGCTTTACTTCGGCGTAGGCATTTCGGGTGCTGCCGCAGCTACCAGCTATACTGTATTCGTTAACGGAGTAGAATACAGATCCGAGCAGGGCTGGAGCGGTGACGGCTGGTACGATTGGTCCTTCTACTTCTATAATCTTATTTCTCTTAATGCGGGAGATAACCTTATTGAAATCAGAATTGACAGAAACGAGCCTATCAACCTCGACTACTTCCGTCTTGATAGCTTAACAGAGATTACTTTCGTTAAGAAAGAGGCAGGCGGCACAGAGATTTCCGGTGCTAATCAGTACCAGGAAGAAGCTGAAAAGGTTACTTGTAACGGAAATATTGCAACCGGCGGCGACGACCAGATCTGGAGAGTTGAGGATGCGAATGCATCAGGCAACTTCTACCTGGGCAGAATAAACGAGGTATCCCAGATAAAACCCGGTTATTACTACTTCAAGTGGTCTATTACGGTAGAGAATGACTGCTCGGTTAACCTATATCTCAACGCAGCACGCAACGGAGACATCAATGCTTCCAAGGCGTTCCCGATCATACTTAACGGCGAGAAGCTTGCGATCGACACAATTCTTCCTGCCAGCGATTGGTACACCTTTACCACAGAACGCCTTGCGACAATAAACCTTAAGGCGGGCGAGAATACACTTTATATCTACGTTGGTGAGGGCGCATCCTGCAATATTGACTACTTCGTATTTGCTTCCGATGCAACTCTTACATTCAATGAAACAGCGATTGACAGTGTGCACAGGTGCGAGAGCAAGTGCCCCGTTTGTGATAAGTGTCTCGACTCTGCTTGCACAGAGGACGCCTGCGTTGAAAAGTGCGAGGGTCACGTAACGAACGCTTATATTGAAGAGGCTGAAAAGGTTGCTTGTAACGGTAATATAGCAACAGGTGGCGACGACCAGATATGGAGAATTGAAGATGCAAATGCATCGGGTAACTTCTATCTTGGCAGAATCAACGATGTATCCCAGGTAAATCCCGGCTACTACTACTTCAAGTGGTCTATAACCGTTGCAAACGATTGTGCAGTTAATATATATCTCAATGCAGCGCGCAACGGAGACATTAATGTTTCCAAGGCATTCCCGATCATACTTAACGGCGAAAAGGTTACAGTTAACACCGTTCTTCCCGCAAGCGACTGGTATACCTTTACCACAGAACGCCTTGCGTCAATAAACCTTAAGGCAGGCGAAAATACCCTTTACATCTATGTCGGCGAGGGAGCATCCTGCAATATCGACTACTTCGTATTTGCATCCGACGCGACTCTTACCTTCAACGAAACGGCGATTGACAGTGTCCACAGATGCGAGAGCAAGTGTCCCGTATGCGATAAGTGTCTTGACTCTGCTTGCTCCGAGGATGCTTGTGCAGAGAAGTGCGAGGGACACACAACAAATATCTACGTTGAGGAAGCGGAGAAGGTTGCTTGTAACGGTAATATAGCAACCGACGGAGACGATCAGATCTGGAGAATAGAAAATGCTGCAAATTCGGGCAACTTCTATCTTGGCCGTATTGGTGACGTATCTGCGTCCAACCCCGGCTACTATTACTTCAAGTGGTCTATTACCGTAGCAAACGATTGTACTGTAACTATCGGTATAAACTCTGCACGTAACGGCGACATCAACGCAGCAACAGCATTCCCCGCAAAGCTTAACGGTGAGGACGTTGTATTTGACACAACTCTTGCAGCATCCAGCTGGACAGATTTCAATACCGCAACTCT
>JAZQDF010000166.1:0-2026 GCA_045546635.1 Eubacteriales bacterium | reverse complement strand
TGGGTTCCGTGGGAGAAGTTAAGTCTTGCAACGTTCATACCGCTGCGACACATTCTTGTAAGTATTTCCTCATTCTCGGACGCAGGGCCTATGGTACAAATTATTTTAGTCTTACGCATTTTATATGCTCCTTTAAGTTATGCGATAAAATTTTCAACCACTCTATATTATACCACACAACTTTTCTATAATCAATATTTTTTCAAAAATTAAAATCCCATTTCCGAAAGCTCCGAGCAGACCTTTTTATAGAAGGCGTAGATCTGCTCCTTCTGGCTTTTCTTTGAGAACAGATCAATTATCTGCACGTGGGATACGGGAATATCGAGGCATTTTCCCTTATAACAGCCGAACTGCGCCGACTCCTCGGACACCATACCGTCGTTGTCGGTCACCTCGTAGTGATGCTGCAGCTTCATCGGCAGACCCATAATAAAGCAATCCTTCACGTTCGATATGCTGGTGGAATAGCTCTGACAGTAGACCTTGTAGGAGAACTGAAGGGTCTCCTCGCTTTCATCCACCGCACGAAGCTGATCGCAGGCACGGATAGAGTCGGGATGCTTGTCGCCGAGGAACAGACAGTAGAACATATCTATCCAGAAGGCGATGATCTTTTTGATCGGCATAGGCAGCTTCCATATCTTCGAGGCGATGATAGAGCCCTTGTGAGGTGTGCAGAGGGTGGTAAGCGAGGCCACCTTATCCTCCATACCGAGCTTGGTTATCATATATTTTGAGTCAAGTCCGCCTTTGGAGTGAGCGATAATATTCACCTTTTCCGCCCCTGTCAGCAGCAGAACACGGTTTATGTAATTTTTCAGCTGCTCGGCGTTGTTTTCAATACTGCCAAAGCCGTCGGTATCGGCGACGAATACCTTATAGCCCTCCTTTTCAAGCTCATAGCCTATCTTGCCGAAGGCATTGAGTATACGGAGCTGCTTTGCCGCAATTCCGTGGGCTAAAATTATTGGATACTTGCTTGCCATAAAGAAGCTCCTTTCTGAGAGAGTATTGTTTCGTTATGAAAATTATAGCACCGATGGTAAAAAACTGCAATAGTAATAATAAAAATTAATTATCAATTTTTTGTGAAAAAGGCACGGAGCAGCCTCACTCCGTGCCTTGATATATCAGTTGTCCGCCATCTCCGCCTTAAGTCCGGTCACGCTCTCCAGTGTATCGATCTCATAGCCGGGGAAGTATATTCCCAATGCCTCGCCCTCGTGCTCAAGCTCAAGGATCAGATATTCTCTGATATGCACCATTCCGTATTGGTCAGCAGCAAGCTTAAAGGGCTTGTATCTCTCGTCATTCAGAGGGAGCTCCTTATTCCATGAGGAGAGGGTAGTGCGCTTTTTGATACGGCGTATAGCCTTGATCTCGGACATATCAAAGCTGTATACCGAGTCAAGATCGGCAAGATGCAGCTGCCCGTTTTGCTGATAGATCTTGGTGGAAAGGTTAATGCATTCGAACATCTGAACTCCCACCGTTTTGATTTTGATCTCGCCGTCCTTTATTTTGTATCTGAACATCAGAACGTCAATATCGGGCGCAGTGTAGGGAACTCCGAGCTCCAGCAGAATATCCTTTATATCTGTGTTGAGCCTGTCGAGCTGCTCCTCGGCATTCTCCTCGGCGAGAACCTGCTTTTCCTTTCTCTTTGAGTAGATATGAAGCAGGAGCCAGGCAAGTGCGCAGGTCGTTCCGCCGATAAACAGCCAGGGCGCATTCTTAAATCCCTCTTCAAAGCTGACGTCGGCACGCAGAATACCTGCAACCACTATCACCGCAAGCAGACCGCATATATATTTTACTATTCTGAGCCAGGTTGGAAGCTGGCTTTTCTTAACCGTAGCCTCAAGGTCTTCGGTTTTATCCTCAAAGCTCTTTTTCGTTTCCTCGGAAAGCGTTCTTGTGATAAATTCTATTCCGTTTATCTGCTCGTTTTTCTTGTCATTCGTTATATCAGTGGCGAATAATGCTTTCATATCCGATCCCCCTTTTTCTTTTATATTTTTAT
>JAZQDF010000165.1:0-1910 GCA_045546635.1 Eubacteriales bacterium | reverse complement strand
GCCTGACGCCATACGGGCAGGAAGCGAGATCTATCACGTCCTGGGAGGTCTGCTGAAGGCCGACGGCCTGTCCTGCGGAGTAGGTGACGAGGGCGGATTTGCACCAAATCTCGAGTCGGACGAGGCAGCCATTGCTCTGCTCTGCCGTGCTATCACCGAGGCAGGCTACAGCACCGAGAAAATTGGCATCGCCCTTGACGTTGCTGCAAGCGAATGGTACGAAAAGGGCGAATACGTATTGCCGAAAAGAGGTACAAGGCTCTCACGCGAGGAGCTTATCGACTACTACGCCGACCTGTGCGACAGGTATCCCATTATATCCATCGAGGACGGACTTGCAGAGGATGACTTCGAGGGTTGGGCTGCACTTACCGAGCGACTTGGAAAACGGATTATGCTGGTGGGTGACGATCTGTTCGTGACGAACGTGACAAGACTCGGTATGGGAAGGAGTCTCGGTATCGCGAACGCCATACTGATAAAACCAAATCAGATAGGCAGCCTAAGTGAGACGATGGCAGTAATAGGGCTGGCGAAGGACTCGGGATACAAATATATTATCTCCCATCGATCAGGCGAGACGTCCGACAGCTTTATAGCCGATATTGCGGTGGCGACCTCTGCCCCATTCATCAAGACGGGTGCTCCCTGTCGGGGCGAGCGTGTGGCGAAGTACAACCGCCTGCTTGAGATATATGACAAATATAATAATATAATATAAATGTAGCTTTTGTTTTTATAGCAAAATTAAGGCGGACCCGAATTTCTTCGGGCCCGCCAATTTATTTGGATTTTATTCTTTTAATAGGGATCAACCGAGGATCCACCAACGGAAGCGGGACTTGCGTGTAGCAACCGCCACGATCGTGGTGATAAGGCAGAGACCTGCGATACCGATTGCGAGAAGGATAATTTCCATATCGTTCTCACCGCGTTCGCCCTGCTCGCCCTTAGCCGCGATGCCTGTGTCAACGTCACCGATCCACCAGTTGCCGTTCTCACCGATGAAGGGAGCCTTACCGTCCTGTCCCTTTGCAGGAACGCCGGTATCGGTCTCGCCGATCCACCAGTTGCCGTTCTCACCGATGTGAGGAGTAACGCCGTCCTTACCTACGATAGTACCGAGGTCGGACCAGGTTGCACCCTCATCATAGCTTACGAAGAGGTTGCCGCCGTCGATCTTGAAGGTAGGAGTCTTGCCGTCTATACCAACCGCACGGAACTCTGTCTTGCTGCCGTTGAGGTACCAATAGCCGTCTGCACCGATGGTGTACTTATCGCCATCCTTACCGATTGCAGAATGCTCGGTTTCAACACCGCCGATTACCCAGTAGCCGTTCTCGCTGATAGAGGGAACCTCGCCGTCCTTACCTGCTACAGTGCCGAGATCGGACCACGCACCGTCGCCAAACTTGACGAAGAGCTTGCCGTCCTCTACCTTGAACTCGGGAGTAAGACCGTTGATACCGTTCTCACCCTGGATCTTGCCGAGGCTGGACCACTCGCCGTCGCCAAACTTAACGAAGAGCTCTCCGCCCTCTACCTTGAGCTCGGGAGTAACACCTGCAGGGCCCTCAATTGTACCGAGGCTGGACCACGCACCGTCACCAAACTTAACGAAGAGCTTGCCGTCCTCTACCTTGAACTCGGGAGTAAGACCGTTGAGGCCGTCTGCACCCTGAATATTGCCGAGGTCGGACCATTCGCCATCGCCAAACTTAACGAAGAGCTTGCCGTCCTCTACCTTGAACTCGGGAGTAAGACCGTTGATACCGTTCTCACCCTGAATATTGCCGAGGTCGGACCATTCGCCATCGCCAAACTTGACGAAGAGCTTGCCGCCCTCTACCTTGAACTCGGGAGTAAGACCGTTGAGGCCATTCTCACCCTGAATATTGCCGAGGTCGGAC
>JAZQDF010000164.1:0-4445 GCA_045546635.1 Eubacteriales bacterium | reverse complement strand
AAATGTCTTGTGCTTGATCACGACGATACCGTTGTGGACAGCAGTGCATCAATACACTACCCCTCCTTCGTGGAATATCTGAAGATCGCAAGGCCCGATATTGCCGACAAATATACTCTTGAGGAGTATTTCGAGAAGAATTTTGCCCCGGGTATCCTGGAGCTGTTCACCGAGGAGATAGGCCTCAGCGAAAAGGAGCTCGAGGAGGAGGAGGCCTTCTGGCGTGATTACGTGACCAATCATATCCCCCACGCCTACCCCGGTATCAGCGATATAATCTCCGATTTTAAGGCGGCGGGGGGCATCGTTGCAGTTGACTCGCACTCGATCAGTGCAAATATTATCCGTGACTATAAGGCAAACAGTCTGCCCGAGCCCGATATTATTTACGGATGGGACATTCCGAAGGAAATGAGAAAGCCTGCCCCAGACACGCTCTTTGATCTTATGGAAAAGTATTCGCTTCGCCCGGAGGAGATACTTGTTGTTGACGATCTCAAGCCCGGATACGATATGGCAAAGGCTGCCGGTGTGGATATTGCAGCAGCAGGCTGGGCTCATAACGTAAAGGGTATTCGCGACTTTATGACACAGAACTGCGAGTATTTCTGCGAGAGCGTTGAGGAGCTTCGTGCAATTTTGTTCTAAAAACAAGGGGACGGTAGTCAAAACCGTCCCTTTGTGACAGAGTCACAGAAATATTTTCCTTTATGTGATAGAATTATCAAAAAAAGGAGGAAAAATTTATGAAAAAGCTATACATACTGATTGCAATTTGTCTTACTTCCGCACTTCTGCTGGGCGGCTGTGTGCCGACCCCCGACGGTGACGGAGTTATTAACGAGAACGGTGGCAGGGTAAATCCTCCGTCGAGCGAGGAAAATAATACCGACGGTGAAAACGGCCACGAGGATAACGACGGAATTACCGAGGGTGAAGAAAACAAAGCCCCCGAGGGTAACGAGGGCAACGAGGATAATATTACCGAGAATCCTGATGAGAACACCCCCGAAGCTCCTGACAAGAATGATACCGAAGGCACCGACGACACGCCCGTAGAGCCCGAACAGCCTAAATATGGAACCGGGGTTGGCGATCTGTTTATCGGCGTGACGCTGGAAACCCTTGACGGTGGCAGCATCAGCACGGCCGATCTTAAGGGCAAGGTAATTATTCTTAATATCTGGGCAACCTGGTGTCCTCCCTGCAAGGCAGAGCTGCCCGACTTTAACACCGTAGCCGGCGAGTATAAGGACGAGGTCGTAATCATTGCGGCACATACTCCAAACGGAAACGCAGCAGCGGAATCCTACGTTAACACGAATTTTCCCGATACGGATATCGTTTTTGCATACGACACCCCAAACAGCCTGGCATACGCCGCGGCAGGCGGTGACGGATACGTTCCTTACACCGCTATCATTGATCAGAGTGGTGTAATAGTCTACTCTGCATCCGGAATTCTCAGTCATAGCCAGCTGACGAGCATTATTGAAGGGCTGATTAGCGAATAAGATAAAATGGCAAAAAACAAAAAGCCTCTCCCAAAAGAGAGGCTTTTTTGTATTATTCAAAGAAAAAACAGTTATTTTCTCTGTATTTTTGGTATTTTTCAAGAAATCGTCCTGATCATATTGGAACCTGCGATCTCAACGTAAAGGTTGGGATCAAAGTCCATAAGCAGCTCGCGGAAGAACTCGGTAATATGCTGCTCGGTGAAGAAATGACCGGCCTCTATAAGATTGATCCCCATCTCTGCCGCCTCCTCCATAACGTTGTAGCCTATTCTACCCGATATGTAGGTGTCAGCACCCGCCTCAATAGCCGCCTTCACGTATCCCTTACCGTCGCCGCCAACGACAGCAACCCTGTAAACGTCGTTAAAGCCATCTGCATACCTGATGATGTCGGAGCTGCAAAGCTGCTTTACTCTATAAGCAAAATCCTGAAGCTCCATAGGCTCCTCAATAGTACCTATCCTGCCAAGTCCGTCATCGCCGAAGGGAGTAACCTCATTCATACCGAGGATCTCGGCAAGACGGTCGTTAACGCCGCCAACAAGCTTGTCCGCCCTGGTGTGGAAGGAAAATACCGATATTCCGCTGCAAACAAGCTTAATAAGCTTTCTCGATATGTGATTCTCCTCATCAAGAGAGGAGATGGGCTTAAAGATTAGAGGATGGTGAGAGACGATAAGATCAAAGCCACGCTCGATGGCGTAATCAACGATCTCCTCGGTCACGTCGAGTGACACAAGAACACGGTATATCTCGGAGGAGCCGTCGGCACAGCACATAATTCCGTCGTTGTCCCAGCTCTCACGAAGATGCTCGGGAATCACCTCGGCAAATTTCTGATAAAGCTCTTTTGCGTTCATATACTTTTTCCTTTCGGATATTCTTTACATTTTACTGATAAAATCGGAAAGCTCTGCAATAAGCAGGTCATCCTCGCTATGCTCAATGCCTGCATCTGCCTTTCCCTCACGGGCACGGATAAGTGAGGACAGCTTCGACCTAAGATACTCAATACGGCTATCACGTCCGATATAGTTAGAATCGGAAAAGCCAACAACGGTCTCCAATTGAGAAGGCGTGCGGATGACACCGTCGAAGCTGACGAGAAGGCAGGCGTAATACTTGCCTGCATCAAGAGTATAGCTCTCGGTAATAATACGGAAGCCTGATGATGCAAGATAGCTGCGAAGCTTCTCCTGTCTGGTCATCGGCTGAAGGATCAGATTAATGCCCGCGTCCTTAAGATGAGGAGCACGGTTGATTATGTCGGCAATAAGCTCGCCGCCCATACCGCAGATGGCGTAATCGGTTATTTCCCTACCGTCGAGAGCAGCAGCACCGTCTGTAAGAAGAAAGCTGATCCTGTCAGCAAGTCCGCATTCCTCGGCGTTTTGTCGTGCGGAATTCAGCGGTCCCTCGTTTATATCACAGCAATAGGCGTAATCAATACGTCCCGTGTCAAGCAAAAAAAGAGGCAGATACGCGTGATCGGTGCCAATATCAGCAAAGGTCGCGTTCTGCCTTACGAATTCTGCCGCTGAAAGCAGACGCACGTTAAGTGCATTTTTCATTATTTGCTCTGAAGATAATCGTTGATCTTCTTAACAAGGGCATCCGCATCGGTACCGTGAACGGCACAGGCCTCTGCAACAGACTCACCTCTCGAATGAGGGCAGCCGAGACAGTGCATACCGATCTCGAAGAAGAATTGTGCGGTGTTTACGTCAAAATCAAGAATATCGCCGATAAGGCTATCTTTAGTAACTTTCATTCCAATAAATCCTTTCAAAATAAATTAACGCTAACAGTATATCATATTGTATTTAAAAAATCAATAATTATTTTATGGAAAATTCGATTTAACCGTTTTTTAATATAAATATTGACTTTTTTAATAATATCTGCTAAAATAGTTCAGTATGAATAAATAAAGAAAGGACAAAAGAAATGATAGTTGCCCTTGAAGAAGCAAGAAGAAGGCTGGTTGCCCTTTACGACGTAGTAAAGGAGCTTAAGAGTCAGCTGAGAATAGAAGAGGCGAAGGAGAGATGTGCCGAGCTTGAAAGAGAGACGCTGGTGCAGGATTTCTGGAACGACGCCGAAAAATCGTCGAAAAAGCTGCAGGAGATCAAGCAGCTGAAGGATAAATACGAGAGCTACGAGGCTCTGGCAGCAAGGCTGGACGACACATTCACCCTCTGTGAGATGGCCATCGAGGCCGATGACGAGGACTCTGTTGAGGAGGTTCTGTCAGAGACCGAGGCAATCGAAATAGAGGCAGAGGAGAAGAGGATCGAGGTTCTGCTCTCCGGTCCCTATGACAAGAACAACGCCATCGTATCCTTCCACCCCGGTGCAGGCGGAACAGAGGCTCAGGACTGGGCATCTATGCTGTACCGTATGTACGTAAGATGGGGTGAGAAGCGTGGCTTTAACGTAAAGCTTATCGACTGGCTTGACGGTGACGAGGCAGGTCTTAAGTCTGCTACAATTATGATAGAGGGTATGAATGCGTACGGCTATCTCAAGAGTGAGAACGGCGTTCACCGTCTCGTTCGTGTTTCGCCCTTTGACTCCTCCGGCAGACGCCACACCTCCTTTGCATCGGTTGAGGTTATGCCCGAGTTTGAGGACGACGATACCATTGTGCTTCGTGACGAGGATCTGGACATCACCGCTCACCGTTCCTCAGGCGCAGGCGGTCAGCACATCAACAAAACCGACTCGGCTATCCGTATCGTGCATAAGCCTACGGGTATTGTTGTCGGCTGTCAGACCGAGAGAAGCCAGCTGCAGAACAAGGAGACCGCCCTTAAGATGCTGAAGGCAAAGCTTATGGAGATCAAGCTCCGCGAGAAGCTTGACAGAATTGAGTATATTCAGTGCAATAAGGCTAATATCTAGTGGGGTAGCCAGATTCGTTCTTAC
>JAZQDF010000163.1:0-3897 GCA_045546635.1 Eubacteriales bacterium | reverse complement strand
TCGTGGATCTTATACGCCTCGGCATAGATGTCGTGAATAAGCGAGGTAACGTACTTCTCGTGCTCGAGGCCTGCCTCAAGAACCGCCATATGGCCGTCAAGCTTCTTGTCGGGCTTATCAATAGCCTTAAGAGTAACTATCTGATTCTCGTTCTGAAGATACTGATAGAAGAGCATAGCGTGGTCACGCTCCTCCTGTGCCTGGATATAATACCAATTTGCGAAGCCGTCAAGGCCCACACGCTTGAAATAGTTGGAAAAATCAAGATAAAGATATGCGGAATAAAGCTCCTTGTTGATCTGATCGTTCAACAGCTCGTGTACTCTTTCGTTCATATTACTTCTCCTATCTATTATGTTCGGTTTACGTTTGATTATATATCGGTCTTCCAGAGGCCGTGAAGGTTGCAGTACGCATACACCTCAAGGGGTGTCTCGCCGTCAAGTGCAAATCTTACTACAGGAGCCTCGCCGGGATTAAGGTGCTTTCTCTGCACGCCTCTGTCGGTCTTAAGCTCGATCCAGAGGATAGAGTGCTCCTCTACCATAGGATGCTCTACCGAGCCTACTACTACGGTAACGGTGTTGCCGCTGACGGTGGCAACGGGGATGTGCTTCTCACGGCTTGCCTCAACGGTGCCCGCCTCAACGGGAGTCATCTTCTGACCGCAGCATACCATCGGAACGCCCGAGTCATCGATCTTCTCAACGAGATTACCGCACTTTTCACAGATATAGAATTTGGTTTTAGACATATTTTATTCCTCCATCGGATGTTTTTTTGTTTTACATTTACATTATAGCACAAAAAATCCGAAAAAACTGTGACTTTGTCACATTTTTTTATAAAAATTTATAAAAAAATAAAAAATATCTAAATTGACATATTTATTAATAAATGTTATAATATCCATATATTGTAATTTGGAGGTGGATCTATGAAAATAACCGTTCTTGTAGAAAACACCTCGCGGCGTGATGACATCGTCGCCCGTCACGGTCTTTCGCTGTACATCGAGGCTCGGGGCAGGAGGATTCTGTTCGATATGGGACAGGACGAGCTTTTTTATGAAAATGCGGTAAGACTCGGTATAGATCTTAGTGCGGTGGATATTGCAATAATCTCCCACGGTCATTATGATCACGGCGGCGGCCTTGCAAAATTTATCGAAATCAACGATACGGCCCCAATATATATTCACAAGGCGGCATTTCTCCCCTATTACAACGGCAACAGATACATCGGACTTGATCCCGCCCTTCGTGAGGGCAGGCGTATTACCCTCGTGGAGGGCGATATTTCGATTGGCGGCGGGCTATATCTCAGGGGGCTTGACACACCGCCCACAGCACCCACGCACCTCGGACGAATGGTCGACGGCAGGATTATCCCGGATGCCTTTGACCACGAAATGTATCTTATGATAGAGGGCGAAAAAAGGGTGCTTGTCAGCGGCTGCTCACACAAGGGGATAGAGGCTATTGCCGAGCATTTTCGCCCCGACGTGCTTATAGGCGGCCTTCATCTTATGGATATGCCCGCCGACGACCGCCTTGCCGCACTTGGCAGACGGCTTGACACATCGGGATGCGAATACTATACCTGCCACTGTACGGGATATACACAGTATGAATTTCTTACAAAATATATAAAAAGGATAAGCTATCTCTCCTCGGGTGATGAGATAGCCATAGATTAAAATGAACGACGAGCTTGTAAAATTATTTTCCGATGCCTTTCCATTCTGGGATGGGCTGAGCGACTGGGACAAGGATACCTTCGTAAAATCCTCCATCCGAGTAAAATTTAACCGCGGTGCAAACATCCACGACGGTGGCGAATGTACCGGAGTTATACTTATCAAGAGCGGCTGCCTCAGGCTATACCTCCTCTCCGACGAGGGCAAGGAGGTCACTCTCTACCGCCTGTTCCCGGGTGAGATGTGCATTTTCTCGGCATCCTGCGTGCTGGACACCCTGACCTTCGACGTATTTATCGACGCCGAGGAGGATACCGAGTGCGTTATCGTCGGCGGCTGTGCCTACGAGGGCGTATGGCAAAAATCCGACGAGGTGAAGATATTCACCTACGAGACCGCCCTCTCTCGCTTCTCGGATATTATGTGGGTTATGCAGCAGATTCTGTGTATGAGTATGGACAAGCGTCTTGCCATCTTCCTGCTTGACGAGATATCCAAAAGCGGCGGCGATACGGTAAAGCTGACTCACGAGCAGATAGCAAAATATATGTCCTCCGCCCGCGAGGTCGTGTCAAGAATGCTGAAATACTTTGCCTCCGAGGGAATTCTCACCGCTTCAAGAAGCGAGGGCATTAAGATTATCGATAAAAAGAAGCTCCGCAGTATTGCAACATAGCGAGCAAAAAACGCACAGTAAAGCAAAAAGCCTCCCGAGTGGGAGGTTTTTTGTTTTAAGAAAAATATCAAGCGGGTACAAGCTCTAAAATCTGCTCTTTATTCCTCGCTCCGCTTACCTTTTTCAGAATCTTGCCGTCCTGCATAACCACGAGCGTGGGGATGCTGATAACACCGAATTCGCGTGCAAGCTCGGGGTTGTCGTTTACGTTTATCTTGCCGACAAGGATATCATCCCTCTCGGACGCGATCTCATCCACAAGGGGAAGCACCATACGGCAGGGGCCGCACCAGTCTGCATAGAAGTCAAGAAGAGAGACACCGGAATTGCTTCTTACCTTCTCAAAATTTTCGTTGTTAAGTCTTATAGCTGACATATTGTTTCTCCTTTTCTTTGATTGATTTTTGTTTTGTGAGTACATTATACCAGCAAATCGGCGATCCGTCTGTGATAAAGTCACAAAGGCGTATGCGAGCTTTATAAAAAGAAAGGGCTATCTCGCGTGAGATAGCTCCTTTTATAGCCTTAATTTATTTCGCGTTCAACAGAGATTTCCAGTTCCGCTTCCTCTGCGAGTATCTTTATTGAGTAAATATGCTCACCTATAACATTATAAGTAAGAATCTTCTCCTGACCAAATTCAATATATTCCAATATTTCATCATCGCAAATAACAACGATTTTTGCGTTTCCTGATAATAGTTTTGATGAAACATTGATTGTTAGTGTACAATCTGATACCTTTGTTGCAGAAACACGACTTATACCTGTTATTTTTTTGCACTTGAAGTCAATTTTATCAGTATCCTCATATTTGGAAGCACCGTCAACACCTGTTCTGGTTCCACTTTTATATTTTCTTGATGCTGCAAACACTGATGCATATTCATTATTACTAATATCTTCCGAAGATAACCTATCTATAGAAAAGTCTTCAAGTTCTTTTGAAACTTTGGTCGAATGATCAATAACATTTACAAGTACAATAATGGTAAGCAAAACAAAAACCCCTATACACACAAATACATACCATTTTGAAAAATTACTCTTATTAATCAGTCCTTTAATCATAAATACCTCCAAATACCGGTGTCGTACAGTTTTACTTCGTTAAGCTTTATACGAATATAATTTCCAACGAAATCGGAAATCAATGTGTTGGATGAAATTTCAACTATAATTATTGATTCTTGCAAACGTAATGTCATTATATTGTCTTGAATTTCTTCGAGCATTCCCGTTATATAAATATTGCCGTTAATTGAATCAATAGATGGGTTGCAGTCTCTTGAAATATCAATATCATCTGGATTTATCACTTCATCGCAATCCAATTCCACACAATATTTTTTAAAAAGCGTTGGATCTGATGAACACCAAATTCCGCTGAACGAACCTATTTTTGTATTTACCTTCACCTTATTTAGGCATTTACCAACAATCGTTACTTCCACTAGTTTAACCTCATTTTAATCTTTGAAAGCTATTTTGAAATTTCTTTCATATATTCTTCGTATGCCCT
>JAZQDF010000162.1:0-11400 GCA_045546635.1 Eubacteriales bacterium | reverse complement strand
GACGTGCGTATAGTATGTGAGGGCTGCGGTCGGGATCTTACCCTCCCCCGTGAGTCCATCGAAAAAATGATAAAAAAGGTTATGCCCGCAGACAAGTCGGATCGTAGCCATGTCGTTCTGTGAGCCAAGGAGTTGGGTCTAGTCATTGTCTTCCTAAGACCGCTTGGCCTCCGACTTGTGGGAAGCGACGTGCGTATAGTATGTGAGGGCTGCGGTCGGGATCTTACCCTCCCCCGTGAGTCCATCGAAAAAATGATAAAAAAGGTTATGCCCGCAGACAGTCACGACTAAGGCATAGGGCTTTACGGATTTCAGGGTATAAAAGATATTTTTGTAATTAAGGAAGGAAAGATATATGTTTTATTATTTGAGCGGCGAACTTGCATACAGAGATCTCAGCACCTGCGTAATTGACTGCGGCGGAGTTGGCTACAGGCTTACCGTAAGCTTTATCACCTCTGAATCGCTTATGTCAAAGCTTGGCAAGCAGGTCAAGCTGTTCACCCACCTTGCCGTAAGAGAGGACGGAATCGAGCTGTTCGGCTTCGGCTCTTACGAGGAGAAGGAGTGCTTTAACAGACTGACCGGCGTTAGCGGAATCGGTCCCAAGGCAGCGATGAGCATACTATCCACTATGACACCCGAGAAGCTGGCGATAGCCATCTGTACGGACGACAAAAAGGCTATTGCAAAGGCACCCGGTATCGGTGCGAAATCGGCCGCGAGAATCATCCTGGAGCTTAAGGATAAAATGTCGAAGGAGTTGGATGGCGGAAGCATTGATCTTAGCACCGCATCAAGCTCTGCCGCAGGTTTTCTGTCGAATTCTGCATTTTCCGAGGCCGCAGAGGCACTTACGGTGCTCGGTTATGATAAGAGCACGGTTGCGGCTGCCCTCAAGAGTGTGGACACCTCTATTACCGATGCAGGCGAGATAATAAGACTTGCTCTCAAGAATTTAGCAAGATAATATCGAAAGGATATCGATCTTATGATGGAAGAAATCAACGAATTCGATTATGAAAACCGAATTCTTTCTAATGAATACGATGCAGAGGTCGACGGCGAGGTAGAAAACTGCCTGCGTCCCAAGACTCTCGTCGAATACGTAGGTCAGGAGAAGGCGAAGTCCAACCTTCAGGTATACATAGAAAGTGCTAAAATGCGTGGTGAGGCACTTGACCACGTTCTTCTCTACGGCCCTCCCGGTCTTGGAAAAACCACCCTGTCGGGCATTATCGCCAACGAAATGGGAGTTAACATACGAACCACCTCCGGCCCTGCCATCGAGAAGGCAGGCGATCTTGCCGCCATTCTTACCAACCTCGCCCCCGGGGACGTGCTGTTTATCGACGAGATCCACCGTCTGTCCAGGGTTGCGGAGGAGATCCTCTACCCCGCTATGGAGGACTATGCAATTGATATTATTATAGGTAAAGGACCGAGTGCAAGAACCATCCATATGCCTATTCCTAAATTCACCTTGATCGGTGCGACCACCCGTGCGGGCCAGCTTACCACTCCCCTGCGTGACAGATTCGGAGTACTGCTGAAGCTTGAGCTTTACACCCCCGACGAGCTTGCAACCATCGTAAAAAGGTCGGCCGGCATACTTGACATTTCTATTACCGACGACGGTGCTCACAGCATCGCATCCCGCTCCAGAGGTACACCCCGTATTGCCAACAGACTGCTTAAGCGTGTCCGCGACTTTGCTCTTGTTAAGGGTGACGGCATTATCACCTCGGATATTTCGAGGATCGCCCTTGAGGCTCTTGAGATAGACGAGCTTGGTCTTGACAACGTAGACCGCAGATTGCTCGAGGCCATAATCAAATATTATGCAGGTGGCCCCGTAGGTCTTGAAACCCTCGCTGCTACGGTCGGTGAGGAGACGGTTACTATCGAGGACGTGTACGAGCCCTATCTTATGCAGATAGGCTTCCTTGCGAGGACGCCACGCGGAAGATGTGCGACGAAGCTTGCATACGATCATCTCGGCATCCCCTTCGGCACTCCCGCCTCGGCAGGTCAGCTCTCGGGACAGAAGATGATTGATCTCGATAATTAACATTTTCAATATTTATTTTACGGCAGAATTGCTTTTTAAAGGCTTTTCTGCCGTTTTTTATGTTTCCTTCGATGCTGAGGCTTTCATAAATTTGGAAGGACTGTATAATAAATATTTAATAATGTTTAAGAATTTAAAATATTGACTTTACGAAAGACAATATGTATAATATTTAATGTAAAGAAATATGGACATATAATATTTGTCAATTAGAAATTTTTCTGAGGTATATATGGCATTAACTTACGTATTGATAATTATCATTGCTGCCGCTCTTATAGCGGCGGGCGGATACTTTGCACATAACAGACTGAAGGTATTACCCATTGTAAGAAAGGTTGTGGCTCTTGCCATCGTACCGATAGCCTTCTACCGCTATCTTATCGAGCACGAGGCGGTCATGTGGGTAAGAGGACTTAATATGACTCTTCGCCCCGGATTCGAGGTTCCCTTCGGTGACGAGGTACATCTGACGTTGCTTGCGGTGCTTCTCATCTGGTTTACCTGGGCGGCCCTGCTTATGATAATAATGAATGAGTTTTACAAGATCGACACCGTCGCAAATATTGTAAAATTCTTCGCGATCCCCGTTCTGCTTCTTGACGTAGCCTTCTTTGAGATCTACGCTACCGGTATAATCGGTAAGGATGCACTCAGCTCGGGCGACTCGAGGCTTATTTGTATCACCCTTGAGTTCATTCTGGCACTTGGACTTGCCGTATCGTCAGTGCTTACTACCAATCTTAAGCTGCCGAACAAAAATGCAGTCGGCAGAATGCTGTTTGCCCTGCCCTTCGCAATTCTTGCCATAATGCCTGCCTACGTTCCCCAGGCTCTTATCGGATACCTTGACCAGAGCGTGAAGATCGAGGAGTTTTCCGAGGCACACAGAATAGTACTTTACTTCTCTATTATAATTCCCTTCCTTATCTTCCACGCGTTGAAGGATAAGACATACGAGGTAAAGCGTTTTGCAATGATCTATATGACTCTTGCAATGATGTGGTCCTATCTCGCCTACTGGCAGATCAGCGAGTTCTCATCTATCAGAAGCTGGCCGCTGCATCTTTGCAATACGGCGATGTTCATCATTCCCCTCTGTCTTATCTTCAAGATGGACAAGCTCTTCAACTTCTGTCTGTTCATCAACGTTATGGGTGCGTTCCTCGCTATGACGATGCCTAATACCGACAGTGCGGTAAACGCACTTGCATTCGAGCGAGTTAATTATTGGATCAACCATTATCCCGCATTCTTTATGCCCGTCCTCCTTATTTCGCTGAAGCTCTTCAAGAGACCGAAATTCAAGGAGTGGATCTACTCACAAATTGCATTTGCCTGCTATTTCGTCCTGGTGCTGTTTCTCAACGCCTGGTTCGGTGACACCGACTTCTTCTTCCTTAACGGTGACTTTATCGTCGACAAGCTCGGAAAGTGGGCAGAGCTGATCAAGGATATAGAATGGACGGTAGAGCTTGCCGGACGGCAGCTTACCTTCTATCCCTTATATCAGTTCCTATTCTACCTTGTATACGTTGCTATCTCAGCCGGCATGTGGTTCCTTTACGCTCTGTTATTCCAGATCTGGGACAAGGCTGAGGACAGAAGACTCAGAGAAAGAGATTTTAAGAAAATGCAAAAAGATTTTAAAGAATTCCTTGGTGACAGATCAATTGACTTGCCCATCAGCGGCGACGGCTCTCCCAGCCTTGTGCTTAAGGAGTTCTCCAAGAAATACGGTCAGAATAAGCACTACTCGGTTGACCACGCATCCTTCAGTGTGAAGGGCGGCGAGATATTCGGCTTCCTCGGTCCCAACGGTGCGGGAAAATCTACTATTATCAAGAGCATCGTGGGTATTCAGACCATCACGTCGGGCAGCATAGAGATATGCGGCTTTGACGTTGAGAAGCAGTCGGTTCAGGCAAAGCTCAATCTCGGCTTCGTTCCCGACCACTATGCACTTTACGAGAACCTTACCGGACGCGAATACATCAACTACGTTGCCGACCTTTATAACGTAAGTGCCGAGGAGCGTAACGAGACCATCGAGCGTATGGTAAACCGCTTCCAGCTTCAGGGTGCCTTCGACAACCAGATGAAGACCTACTCTCACGGTATGAAGCAGAAGATCGCCATTATGGCCGCCCTGGTTCATAATCCTAAGGTATGGATCCTGGACGAGCCTCTCACCGGCCTTGATCCCACAAGTATTTTCGAGGTAAAGGAGTGTATGAAGGAGCACGCCGCAAAGGGCAACATCGTCTTCTTCTCCTCCCATATTATCGACGTGGTCGAGAAGATCTGCGACAAGATCGCCATCATCCGCAAGGGTAAGATCCGTGCGGCAGCAAGCGTTAAGGAGCTTGAGGCGAGAGAAATGGATCTTGAGCAATTCTATCTTGATACTATTTATGCAGACGAGGATGCCCCGCTTGTAAGCATTGACGGCGACGATATTCTCGGAATCACGACCTCCGCTAAAGCAGGTGACGGCGAAGTATGAAAAACCTGATCACCCTTGTCAAAATGCAGCTGAAGGAGAAGCTCAACTTCAAGCGTCTTGAGGTTGAGGGCGTAAATCCCTTCCAGGTGCTGGTATCAATAGTTGCGGCTGTCTTGAAATTTGCCGTTGTAACCGCGGTATTTGCGGTAATACTATTGCTTATAAACTATCTTGGAGTTTTCAGTGCAGTACAGCGAACGCCCACCTCGCTTATGTCTATCGTATTCGGCATAATGCTAATCGCATCGGTGGTCTCCTGTACGGCAGGCCTTACCAAATCGCTCTATTTCTCAAACGATAACTCCATTCTGCTCACACTTCCCTGCAAGCCCTTCCAGGTGCTTCTCTCGAAGCTTATAATCTTCTTTGCCTTCGAGCTTAAGCGAAGCTTCAGCTTTATGCTTCCGCTGTTCGTTGCGTTCTATATCATCCACGGATATCCCGTATTGGCTTATCTCTGGCTTATTATATGCTTCGTATTCATCTCGATGTTCACGGTTGCCCTCGGACTGGTATTATCCATTCCCGCAATGTGGATATCCAACTTCTTCCGTCTTAACAGATACCTTCAGATCGGCTCTCTTGTGGCGACGGTCGGTGCCGCTATATTCGCAATGTTCTACGCGGTATCTCTCATCCCCAAGAATCTCGACCTGCTGTCCAGATGGGCAATTATCACACGCTCTATCCAGGCTGCACTTCAGAGCTTTACGGTATCCTTCAGGTTCTACTACGATCTTACCCTCGTATTCTTAGGCGAGGTTTACGACGTGGTCAAGGTTGCCTTCCCCGTCGGTGAAACCGCCTTAAGATTCCTTATCATACTCGGTATGACGGCTGGACTTCTGGCACTCGGCTTCTTTATCGTTCTTCCCCTCTTCTACAAGATGGCAAGCACCCCCTTCGAGTATCTCAAGAAGACCGTTAAGCCCCGCAAGAACAGAGTTCACAAAAAGAAGCTTACCACCTTCTTCACCGAGGTTATCATCGCAGTTAAAAATCCTGCGAGAATGTTCTCGAATTTCGGTATTCTGATCTCTATTCCCCTGCTCACCTTCCTTCTTAACAGGCTGTTCTTCGCAATGAACACCAACGAGATGGGTGACAGTATGGTGGTTGCCTTCAACGTGCTGATAATTATGCTCGTGGTGCTTAATGCAAACACCTCGGCGGCGAGCATTTATTCGAGAGACGGACGTGCGGCGTATCTTATCAAGACTCAGCCCACCGAGGCAAAGATACTGCTGTTTTCAAAGCTTCTGCCCGATGCAATATTCTGCGTTCTGTCGCTTATTGCAACTACGGTAATTCTCATTATTTCTTCGGGTATCGGACTTATTAACATACTGTTCCTTATGCTCGGCATCGGCTTCATTTATTTCGCACACCTTATGTACTGTGCAGAGCTTGATATTATGAATCCCCAGTATGAGATATATGCAACGGTAGGTGCATCCGACAGCAACCCTAACGAGACGAAGGCTACGCTCTCGGCGTTTATCATTTCCTTCATCACCGCAGGAGCAACGATGCTGCTTCTGATGGACAAGTCGGACGCTATTGCAAATATCCCCTTCACCGATACCTTGGTTCTTGACACTATTTACCTTAAGCTCTTCTTCGTAGGACTTGCGGTTATGCTGCAGAGAATCTATATGTACTTCTCCAAAATCAAGCTTTATTACAAGGAGAAATAAATGAAAAAATCAGTAGTAATCATAATTGCCCTGATTTACGTGCTTTCGGTTATAACCGTAACCCTCTTCGGACTGCAGCACAAGTCCTTCAACGAGATAATATACGTAAGTCAGGTTGAGATAATCGAGCCTAATGCAAGCTTTGATCAGAACGGCGGAAAATACATCAGAATCACTCCCGACGAAAGCGGAGGCGGTCAGTATCAGCTGGTGTGGGAGGTCACACCCGAGAATGCTACCAACACCGCAGTGACCTTTAACTATGACAAGCAGAAATCCTACGTTACGGTTGACGAAAACGGACTTGTCACCTTTACCGGTCAGGGGGCGATAACGATTACCGTTACCGCCGCGGATGGAACGTCGCAAAGCGATTCTATCCAAATTATTTGCTTTAAAAGATAAAAATAAATTTATAGTCGCAAGACAGAAATGGAGAGAAAAATGAAAAGATTTTTATCTGTAATGATTCTTCTCGTGCTCACCGCTACTCTCTTGACGGGATGTATCACCGGCCAGAAGGCCATCCAGAACATCAACATCGAGGGACTTAAGACCACGTACGAGATCGGCGAGACTCCCGATTATTCGGGCGTATCCGCTACCGTTATCTACAATGACGGTACCACCAAGGCGGTTGGTTATTCCGAGCTTACCTTCGGCGAGCTTGATACCTCCGTTGCAGGCAAAAAGAATCTTGATATCACCTACGACGGCTTTACCGTTTCCATTCAGATCACGGTCAAGGCAAAGTCCATTGATATCAACAACAAAGAGGTTACCGAGATCGAATACTTCTCCGGCCTTCCTACCACCGTATACGTTGGCGACGAGCTTCACTTCGAGCAGCTCAGGATAGTTGTCAAGTACAACGACGGCACCGAGGAGACCAAGGACGTAGCATCCAACTCCAATATCAAGCATAATGGCGACACCATTGACACCTCGGCTGCAGGAACTCAGATTCTCACCATTACATTTATGGGTAAGAGCGTTGACGTTGAGATCCTGATCAACGAGATCATTCTTACAGGAATTGAGATCGACGGTACTACCGTTGACACCACCATCACCGAGGGCACCGAGTTTGATCCCACAGGTATGGTCGTGCGTGCAGTCTACAACAACGGTGCAAAGCTGCCCATCAATCCCGAGGAGCTTACCATTACCCAGGAGGGCAACAAGGTTACCGTTTCCTACCAGGGCAAGACCGCTGAGCTTACCCTCTCCACCACTCCTCCCGTTGCGGTTTCTATGACCGTTACCACCACCGGATTTGAGGAAAAGAAGATTATCGCAGGCGATAGCATCAGCACTGCCGGCGTAATCGCTACCGCTACTCTTAACAACGGTACGACAAAGTCTATCGCTAACTCCGAGCTTAAGTTCGACCTTCCCGAGATCAACGGTGCGGGCGTATATACCGTTACCGCTATCTATCTCGCGGACGAGAGCATTACCGCAAGCTTTGAGGTAACCGTTCTTGGAATCTCCAAGATCGTTATTAACGCGGATTCGGTTTCTACACGTCATTCCGCAGGCAAGGAATACAGCACCGCAGGTCTTTCGGTTCTTATTACCCTTTCCGACGGCAGCAAGGTTTCCAGAAGCGTTTCTGACGGCGTTACCGTAGACGTATCTAATCTTGATACCACCGTAAGCAACAACTCCTCCTACATCACAGCCTCCTACGGCGGCACCACCTCCGAGCAGCTTGCAGTCACCGTCATCGATCCCGATATCAACTACTTCATCGTTGACGTTGATATGCCCGCTTCCCTCTCCGGACTTGACAGCAAGAAGGATCTCTTCCTTAACAAGAACTACGGCTACGTTGTAGGCGATGACAACCACTTCATCTTCAAGCTTGACCTTACCATCATCAACGATTCTGATGAGATAGTAAAGGACGAGGAGCTTCAGTACACCAGCTACTTTGAGATTTATCTTGACGGTGTGCTTCTTGAGGGCGACGAGCTCGCTAAGTACGTTGATGCTATCGACGGTGCAAGCAACAGCATTGACTTCTCCTCCGAGGCTGTAGGTAAGAGCTTCCTTATCAAGACACGTCCCCTTCACGGTGTTGAGGGCCGTGAGGCTGATATGACCAGATCTCACACCGTAACCGTTGTAGACGGTCTCAACATCTACGAGGCGTGGGAGCTTAACTACCTTACCAACTACGACGAGTTTGACTTCACAGGCGATACGGGAATTAATAAGACACAAACTCAGATCGCAGGAGAGTTCCTTAAGAGCAAGAAGACCGACGCGGTTATCCCCACGGGTCTTGCAGGCATTGTTCTTCACAGCGACCTCAACATCACGCCCGATGACCTTCCTGCTGAATACTTCGTTGGCTCCAACCGCAGCAACGAGCTTTGGGACATTCTTACTCTCTTCCCCCACACCAATGACAGTGCGGACAAGACCTTCAGCCTTCACGGTAACTACTACACCATCTTCTCCTACAATCTTCCTAACGTTTGTGCATACGGAACCGGTAACCAGACCGACAACGTATCTAACGGCCAGATCTTCAGATTCTCTGTTCTCACAAACGGAAACAAGGATTATGATTACAAGGAGTATTCTCTCAACATAAGCAACCTTTATATGAGAGATAACAACCCCAACTCCAACAACGAGATGACCGCTGACCGTGATATGCGTGGTCTTATTGCAATGAAGGTTATTTATCAGGACGTTAAGCTTGATAACGTAAGACTTGAGGCATTCTACATCAGCTTCTTTATCGACGGAGACCACACCGTAGCTACTCTTAACGAGTGTAAGATCTACAACTCCTGGCAGAACCACATTTACATCTGGTCCACCAACACAATTCAGGGTGCATCGGATGAGGCTCCCTCTGATAATTACACTCCCGCAACCCTTTATATCAACAATTCCAGCGTTACCAAGTGCGGCGGCCCCGTAATTATTGCACAGACAGACTTCTCCGGCTACACCAGTGCAGCCAAGAGCGGTGCTCAGGTTCACATTGATGACAATACCGAGATCTGGACTTGGGTAACAGGTCAGGAGGCTTGGTTCAGTGCAATGGGTGCTACCTCTATCGCAGGTTTGATGGGCAACCTCGGATTGGGACTCGCTCAGGCAGGTCTTCCCACTATTGTAAGAACCACGGGTGAGACCGGTGAAACCGATCCTAACGGTGCACACTTTATGAATATGGTTATGGTTAATATCGTTGCCGGTCTTGATGCAGAATCCGTTCTCTTCGCGACCACAGACCTTGACGGTAAGCTTACCGTTGGCGATAATACCTACCTTAATATGAATGACGATTATGCTGGTTACGGCTACGGCGATGCTAACGTGCTTCAGAAGTTCCTTGAATATCAGGGTGCTGCAACCATCGTTAACACCACCTCCGGCGGTACTCTCGTCGTTCAGGATAACGGTACTATGGATCCCGTTCAGCCGGTCGGTATCGCAGACGGCGACTACGTTGCAATCTATAAGGGCAACTTCGGTATCGTATTCGGATACGGTCCTTACCAGTAATAACACCTAACAGGCCTCGGCCTGAGGAAAAGAGGAACGCTTTCGCGTTCCTCTTTTTTATACTTTACGCTGTTCAAAACAAAAAAGGTGTGACCGAAATCACACCTTTTAATATTGATAAAAATTATTTGCAAAGCTCGGCGAGGCGGTCTGCGATGTCGCATTCCTCCCACTTGACGCCAAGATCCTCTCTGCCCATATGACCGTATGCGGCAAGCTGCTTGTAAATAGGCTTACGAAGGTCGAACTTCTTGATAATAGCAGCGGGACGAAGGTCAACCAGCTGATTTACGGCACTAACGATTTTTTCCTCGTCAACCGTGGCAGTACCGAAGGTATCGATCATAACCGAAACCGGCTTTGCTATACCGATAGCGTATGCGATCTGCACCTCACACTTCTTAGCAAGTCCTGCCTTAACGATGTTCTTGGCAACGTATCTTGCAGCATAGGAGGCACTGCGGTCAACCTTTGTAGGATCCTTACCCGAGAAGGCACCGCCGCCGTGACGGGAGTAACCTCCGTAGGTGTCAACGATGATCTTTCTGCCGGTAAGACCTGTATCACCCTGAGGGCCGCCGATAACGAATCTGCCCGTGGGGTTAACGTAGATATTCACCTTGCCGTCGATAAGCTCCTTCGGAATGGTGGGAAGGATAACCTTATCAATAATATCCTTGCGGATGGTGGCAGAATCGATCTCGGGGGCGTGCTGGGAGGATACGACGATGGTATCAATACGGCTGGGAACGCCGTCTACATACTCAACGGTCACCTGAGTCTTGCCGTCGGGACGAAGATATGAGAGAGTTCCATTCTTTCTCACCTCGGTGAGACGGAGAGCAAGCTTGTGTGCCAGGGAGATAGGCAGAGGCATAAGCTCGGGGGTTTCGTCGCAGGCATAGCCGAACATAAGGCCCTGGTCACCCGCACCGGTATCGAGGTCGTCGGAAAGCTCGCCCTCCTTCGCCTCAAGGCACTTATCAACGCCGAGAGCGATATCCGCACTCTGCTCGTGGATGGAGCTGATTACCGCACAGGTAGTAGCGTCAAAGCCGTACTTTGCCCTGTCGTAGCCGATCTCGGCAACGGTATCACGAACGATCTTCTGGATATCAACGCGTGCCTTTGTAGTAATTTCGCCCATTACGGTAATAATACCCGTAGTTGCAAAGGTCTCGCAGGCTACACGGGACATAGGATCCTGGGCGAGCATCTCGTCAAGGATGGCGTCGGAAATTTTGTCGCATATTTTGTCGGGATGACCTTCTGTAACCGACTCGGATGTAAAGAGAATCTTTTTCATTTTTCTTCCTTTCAATATCAAAAGCTCGGAAGGCGACAGTCTCCCGAGCTTTAGAGCATAACTCATCTATCGGGATTTAGCACCTTGAAAATACAGGTTGCCGGGCTTCACAGGGCCAGTCCCTCCGCCACTCTTGATAAGCATTATTTTATTTTCGTTAGCATTATATCATATAAAAAGACAAAAATCAACCCTTTTTTAAAATATTAATTTTTTATTGTCAAAGGTCTTGAATTTTATCCGTTTTTTTGATACAATAAAACAAACATAACTTACGAAAGAGAGGTAT
>JAZQDF010000161.1:0-2435 GCA_045546635.1 Eubacteriales bacterium | reverse complement strand
AGATGGTTGTCCGTACCGCCCGATACAAGCTTGAAGCCCTCCTTGATCAGTCCGTCGGCAAGGGCCGCACAGTTTTCGACGATTCGTCCCGCATATTCCTTGAATTCGGGCTTTAACGCCTCGCCAAAGCACACCGCCTTTGCGGCAATAGTGTGCATCAGAGGGCCGCCCTGGGTTCCGGGGAAGATGGCTTTATCGATTTTCTTGGCTATTTCCTCATCATTTGACAGGATAAGTCCACCTCTCGGGCCGCGAAGCGTCTTGTGTGTGGTTGTGGTGGTCACGTGAGCGTAGGGAACGGGCGAGGGATGTACTCCCGCCGCAACAAGTCCCGCAATATGAGCCATATCAACCATCAGATATGCTCCTACCTCGTCGGCGATCTCGCGGAATTTCTTGAAATCTATAAGTCTGGGGTATGCCGAAGCACCTGCCAGAATCAGTCTTGGCTTACATTCAAGGGCAAGACGCCTTACCTCATCATAATCAATTACACCGCCATCGCGAGTAACACCGTATGGAACGATGCTCCAGTATTTTCCCGAAATATTAACGGGCGAGCCGTGGCTGAGGTGACCGCCGTGTGCGAGATTCATAGACAGCACCGTGTCACCCGGCTGAAGCAGGGCGAAGAACACCGCCATATTAGCCTGTGCACCAGAATGGGGCTGTACGTTGGCGTATCCCGCACCGAAAAGCTCCTTTGCACGCTCGATAGCAAGGCTCTCGACCTTGTCCACGTGCTCGCATCCGCCGTAGTAGCGTCTTGCGGGGTAGCCCTCGGCATACTTGTTGGTCAGGGTGGTACCATTGGCCTCCATAACGACCTCGCTGACAAAGTTCTCGGATGCGATAAGCTCTATTTTGCTTCTCTGCCTCTCGGTCTCCGCCATCACCGCAGAGTAAAGTGCAGGGTCATTTTCTCTGATTAATTTATAATCTCTCATTTTACTTTTCTCCTGTTTTTATGGGCAAAAATCGGGGTTTATCATTGTTTTGTTATATAATCCGCCTTGTATTTGCGTCTTTCGGCAAGATACGTACGTCTTACCTCGGTGATAAATTTCTGTACCCGCTCGGACTGATAGTCGCGGTATGTCCAGGGCAGCTTCTGCCATCCGCCCCTCGCCCAGAATAGAGTCAGCTCGGTGTGGATCCCGTCGCTTAATGGGATTCTGAAGCCGGTTGCCTTCGTGGTCGCAAGCATCAGCCTGCCGTGATTAATAAATCCGGGATCAAGGTTGATCCTCCGTCCGCACTCACCTGACAGCATAGCCTCGATCTCGTTGGTGCGAAGCTTGATCTCCGCCTGTCGCGAGGGATTGACAAGCTCCTTGAAGCTGTATATACGGCGTAAGCCCTCGCCGCCTATTTCCTCGTCGTAGTAGGTGGAGAACTCCTTTGAGAAGGAAAACTCCTTGCTAACCGCATCCACCTCGCCAAACTCCTCGACAAGAAGCTTCATCGCGGCATCAAGCACGTCCTTGTCGTGATAGATCACGCCGATTATTAACTTTTCCTTTTCAAACTCGTATACAGCTCCCATTTTATCACCTCTTCTCTATTATAATAAACTTTTGCCCTTAAGTCAAGCATATAAATAAATAATTTCCCAAGGGGCAAAATAGCTATATGAAATTCACAAAAACCTTTAAAGAATATATATCCACTCTTGTCAGGAGCCGTTCTGCACGGCTGAACCTGACGCTTATCGCAGGCTCACTTATCAATTTTCTCTATATTGCGGGTAATATTGCCTCGGCCCTTATGTATAACAGCGTATGGTCTGCGACGGTCAGTCTCTATCACCTTATGCTGATTACAATCCGTCTTTACCTCTTCCTTTCCGCCAGAAAGGAGAGGCTTGCTTTAAATAAGCTTCTGCTCCGCGTCGGCATTCTGCTTCTCTTTCTCGACCTCTCCTGTGCCGCCATAATGCTGTATACGGTGGGGCGTGAGAGATATGCCAGCTATTCGGGCTTTATTCTCTTTGCCTTCCTTTCCTTCGCCGTCTACTCTATGACCAGCTCCATCCTTTCGATGAGGAGGCACTCGGGCGAGAATAAGCAGCTTCACTTCGCCGCGAAGAGCCTCTCGCTTTCCACCTCTCTTATGTCGGTATTCAATCTCCAGTATTCTATCCTTTCGCTCCTTGGGGCAGGCTCTCACCTTCGCTCGGTAGCTATCCTTGTGGGCGGATTTGCCGTATTTTCGGTAATTCTCTCGCTGTCTATTGGGCTTATCAGACGGGCGTCCAGGCTTTAGAATTGTAGCAAAATTTGACAAAAAGCGTATAATGCTTATAGCGTCGGTCGGGATAAAACCCGTCTACCGATGCAAAAATCAAAAGGAAAGCTATAAATAATGGATAAGAACGAAAACGGATATCCCGGCGGCAGCGTGGGCGGCGTCACCGATATGGATAAGTCGGATCG